>JAFPCJ010000199.1 GCA_017423885.1 Clostridia bacterium
GCGCATACAGGCAATAATATTTTTCTTCACCCGCTCTTCAAGCGGCTCCCACAGCACATGCGGCGCGCGCAGTATTCCCTGCGCCAGAAATGCGGCATCTACCAAGGGCTGATGTCCGTTCGAGAAGTTCATAAAATCATCTGACTCGGGGTCTGTGGCGTTATCAAGGCATTTATGAACGAGAGCAAGCACTTCCCGGCGCTTTTCCTCCTCCTCGCCCTCAAGCGAAGTGCAACCGAGCCACGGTGCAATGCCTGCAAGCGTTCTGCCGAAAGCCTCAAGATATGTGCAACTCATATAGTATTCGCGCGGCTTTTCGCCCTCTATCGGCAAGACCTTTTTCAGCTCACCTTTTGCTAAAGCGCGCAAAATGGGGTCAACTATTTTAAGCATCGTATCAAGCCAATATTTTCTTGTTTCGTTCATATTTATCATGTTATCTCCTCTTGAGAAATTCAGCAATTATTGGTCAATCTTAAAAAGTATTCCGTCGCCTGCTTCAAGCGTAACGGTAAGGTCACACCCGCCGGCAACAAACTCGCCGTTATCAAATACCATCATCGGCTTTTCGGAATGAAGGGTTAGGGTGTTGCTTTTCTGATAATCACGGTTTACAAGGTAAACAGAGCCATCCTCAAAGAAGCCGATAACCGCGTTTTCACCCTCAATCTCCTTTATTGCATCAAAGCCTGTAAAGGCGGTGGTACCCGACTCAGGTGTTCCGACATGGAAAACTGCGCTCGAGCGCGTATTGAAAAGATGACAACCTATTGGATATATCTTTTTATTGTTTGCCTGAACATCATAATAATGCTGCATCTTACTGCCGTCACGGTCACATATAGCGTTATCGTAATGCCAGAAGTCATCCTCCTCGGGTCTCCAATATGTAAAGT
Organism: Clostridia bacterium; assembly: GCA_017423885.1. The sequence continues at coordinate 897 of JAFPCJ010000199.1, forward strand.
AGGAAATACGTCCAAAGCCGTAAACCAAGCACATATTGACCTCCCAAAGCAGCTCTGCACGGGTAAGATTGCGATATGAGCCATGCTCGGAAAGCAGAACTATAAGCATCTGACGAAGACCGTTCTCAAGTCCCTTTTTACGGATAAGCTCAATATTTTCAAAAAACAGCTCTTTTCTGTCCTCGGTCTGTTCTGCCGCAAGGCGGATAAGCATCTCGCGCTCATTGACGGCTGAATTCAGATTATATTTATTTCTTGACTCCCTGCCCACAAAATGATAATTGTCATAGCTTAAAAAATCGGGGTCAACCTGCTCAATAAAATGGTCAAGGTGAGAATTGTAATCAATATCACCCAACTGATGCGGTTGAGCATAATTCGGAAAAAGATTAATAACCGTTTGAGTATGAGGAGCATATCGGCGGAAAGCCTCAACGATTTTTTTGAGAACAGGAAACAGAGCGTTTGTAGGCTCATCATAGATGTCCCATTCAACAACATTATCGAACTCCGCAAAATCATCAACAACCTGCTTTACTACCTCGTCTACCTTGTCAAGCTCATTTTCCTGACAAAGCTTTTTCAAACGCTTATCGGTAACACTTGCACGAAGACCGTATTTCTTCATGAGTTCCAATGCTTTTTTTGTTACCTCGGGCTCATGAAACCAAGTCTGAGCAAGGGTAAAGCCGCAAGCCGCCATATCGGCAATGACCTCATCCTTTACCGTAAATTCATCGGTAGGACCGTAGAAATAAGTAATGTCAAATTGCTTCATAGTTTTAACCTCTTCTCTATTCTATAATTAGAGTTTACTCTGCAATCAGTATAGCATTTCACCCGAATATTTCAAGTGAAATTTGCTCTTTTTTTTGCA
>JAFPCJ010000200.1 GCA_017423885.1 Clostridia bacterium
CAAAACCGTGATTTTAAATGCTGTTTTGCGGCAGATAGGAGAAGATTTTATGAAAAAGAAGTTTTCGAGGTTTTTATACTTTACCTGCAAGCCGCTCGGTGAGGGCGGAAAACGCGCTACAGGCTGTGACGAGCATATCGCGTTGGCTCGCCGTGCCGCTGCGGACGGTATCGTTTTACTTAAAAACGAAAATGAGGCATTGCCCTTGTCGTCGGGAGAGCGTATTGCGCTTTTTGGAAACGGTACCATTGATTACGTAAAGAGCGGAGCCGGAAGCGGAAACGTTCACTCTGCGTATTTCAGCACGGTGTACGATGGCTTTAAGGCAAAGGAAAAAGAGGGCAAGGTCAAAATATATGAACCGCTTTGCGAATATTACCGTGAGCAGTTGGCAATTGCTGAAAGAAACTTTATGCCGCATCAGGATTTTGATGTGCTTGATGAGATCGCCGTTCCCGATGAGCTTTGTGATGCCGCGGCTCAAAAGGCAGATACCGCTATTATTACTCTTACCCGTATTTCGAGCGAGGGCGAGGATCAAAGGGTAGAAAAGGGCGATATGCTTTTAAGCGACAGCGAGCATACGCTGATCGATCAGGTACGTGCCCGCTTTAATAAGATCATTGTGGTTTTCAATCTCGGTATGATGATTGAGTCGGCATGGTTTAAGAATGACAGTAAGATATCGGCGGCTCTCGTTTCTTGGTTTGGCGGAATGGAAGGCGGCGCGGCAATAGCCGATGTTGTCTGCGGTGATGTCAACCCCTCGGGCAAGTTGGTCGATACTCTTGCCGAGTCTTTTGAAGATTTCCCGACTACAGAGGGTTATTTTGAGTCGGAAGACTATGTCAATTATACCGAAGATATTTTTGTGGGCTACCGCTATTTCGAAACCTTTGAGGACAAGCGCGATCGCGTGACCTATCCCTTCGGCTTCGGTCTTTCCTATACCGATTTTGTGATAAGCGATGCTTTTGCTAACAGACACGGCGATTATATTACCGTTGCCGCAACGGTCACCAATACAGGTAAGGTTGCAGGACGTGAGGTAGTTCAGGTCTACTGCGAGCCGCCTAAAGGAAAGCTTTCTAAAGCCGCAAGAAATCTTGTTGCCTTTAAAAAGACCAAAATGCTCGAGCCCAATGAAAGCGAGACCTTGGCTATCCGCTTCCCTGTATATTATCTTGCAAGCTATGATGATACCGGCAAGCTTCAGAAGTCAGCCTACTTGCTTGAAAAGGGGGAATACCGCTTCCATATCGGAAACTCGGTAAGAAACTGCGCTCTTATAGACTATACATATAAAGTAGAACAGGAGTTTGAGGTTATCGAGCAGCTTGAGACCCGTTGTGCTCCCAATCTTCTTGAAAAACGTCTGCTTTCAGATGGAAGCTATGAGGCTCTGCCCAAGACCGAGCGAAGCGAATTTGTAAGAAAAACCACTCCTATAACTGCAACTGCTCCCGAAGAGAGTGTGTTGCTTGAAAAGGTCGGCGAGAGTATAACTTTGGATGAATTTATCGCCCAGCTTACCGATGAGGAGCTTATTGAGCAGGTCTGCGGACAGGCGAGTACAGGTATTGCGGATACAGGAAGCTATGCGAGACTGCCGAGACTCGAGATACCGAGTATCAGCGTGAGTGACGGTCCTGCAGGACTTCGCACAAGCCTTGAGTCGGCTATTCTCGTTACCGCATTTCCTTGCGAGACGGCGCTTGCGTGCACTTGGGATACCGATATACTCTATGAAATGGGCAAGGCAGGCGGAAAAGAGTTCCGCGAGAACAACCTTGGAGTATGGCTCGCCCCCGGTATGAATATCCACAGAAGTCCCCTTTGCGGCAGAAATTATGAGTATTATTCCGAGGATCCGCTGGTAAGCGGAATGATGGCGGCGGCAATGGTAAAGGGTGTACAGTCCCAAAAGGTGGCAGGTACCATTAAGCATTTTGCCTGCAACAATAAGGAGACCAACCGTCACCATTCGGATTCGCGAGTTTCCGAAAAGGCGTTGCGCGAGATATATCTCAAGGGCTTTGAGATATGTATAAAGACTGTTGAGCCTTGGATAGTTATGACTGCCTATAATCTTATCAACGGTTGTCATACCTCGGCAGACCATGAGCTTCTTGAGGGTATCGTGCGCGGAGAATGGGGCTACAAGGGTATGACCTCTACCGATTGGAATATTAACGCTCCGCATATCGACGAAGTCAGAGCGGGCAACGATATCAAGATGCCTAAAGGTGAGCCCGAAGAGCTTAAAAAGGCTTTGGAGGAGGGCTATATCGTCCGTTCGGACCTTGAGGCTTGCGCCAAGAGAATATTCACAATGATATTAAAGCTCGGAAGCTGATATAGGGACATTGAAAAAAACGCGCCCAAGGGTCTAAAAGTCCTTGGGCGCGGTTTTGTATATGCTTTATTCGGTTGTTTTGCAGAAATATTCAAGCTCATCATCGGAATAGTCGTTTATTTCATAGGAATAACCGTTTATTTTGATATCTTTACCCAAAAAGGAGATTGATATTACATCGCCCGATTTCAGTTCTATTCTAAAATAATAGCTCCATCCCTTTTTATTATCGGTATTTTTATTGCGCGGCTCCAATTCCGTAAGCTTATCTAAAAACTCCTGCCAAAGCTCGGCATCCATAGGCAAGTGAGCACCGACGGAACTTTTTGTTGATGGGCTTATAAAGGTGATCTGTGCAACCTCTTCGGCATGAAGTTTTTCAAAATGTTGTATACCATTGTTTTTTGCATTGTGAGATATTGGTGTATTGTTTTGACATGCAACGAGAGAAAATAAAACGAAAATATAGGTGATGAAAAAGAATATGGATTTTGCTATTTTTTTAATTTGAAAAATGAATACTTCCATCATAATATTGTGCACTGGGATATAACCAAACATCGTTGTTCCTCCAACCATCGTTAACGATTAAATATTTGCCGTCTACAGTGCTCTCAAAGTAGCCATGCGCTATTATCCAATGTTCTTCATAAGTTGGGTGACCTGTTACCCCTATGATTATTGGGCGATTACGAATAATACTTTGCTTGACTGTTGTAAAATTAAGTGAACTTGTTTCGACGGCAGTATTCGTAACGTTTTTATTGCGAAAATAAGAGTTTAATCCGTTTAC
>JAFPCJ010000201.1 GCA_017423885.1 Clostridia bacterium
GCGCAACCTCCGGCTTGTTCATAGAGTAAACATGAACATTCGTGATTCCGTTTGCAAATAGGTCAATAATCTGGTCGGTTGCATAAGCAATTCCTGCCTGCATCATTGCCTCGTTATCCGAGCCGAATCGGTCAACAAGGCTTTTAAAACGTTGCGGCATAAATGAGCCCGAAAGCTTTATCGCCCTCTCGACCTGACGCGCATTGGTTATAGGCATGATTCCCGCAACAACAGGAACGGTTATACCTGCCTCGCGTATTTTATAAAGGAAATTATAAAGCAGATTATTATCAAAAAACATCTGTGTTGTAAGAAACTCACAGCCTGCATCTACCTTTTGCTTGAGATGCATGATATCGGTTTTCTGATCGGTGCTTTCGGGATGTATTTCAGGATAGCAGGCTCCGCCTATACAAAAATCGGTACCGCTTTCCCGCAATTCTTTTATAAGATCGCTTGCATGGCGATAATCCCATGCCGAACGGTCGCTTTTTTCAAGCTCGGGAGTAAGGTCTCCCCTCAAAGCCATAACATTTTCTATTCCGGCTGATTTGAGCTGCTCTATTTTTTCCTTTACGGTATTTTTAGTAGACGATACGCAGGTCAGGTGCGCCAAGGTAGGAACACCGTACATATCCTTTATGTTTTTTGCAATATCAAGTGTATATTTGCTCGTTCCGCCGCCTGCACCGTAGGTCACACTCATAAAGCCGGGACGCAACTCGGCTATTTGCTCGACAGCCGCCTTAACGCTTTCAAAGGCACTGTCTACCTTTGGCGGAAATACCTCAAAGGACATTGACGCCCTTTCATCCCTTAACAGCTCTCTCATCTTCATAACTTTGCCTCTTTCCTATAGAGTCTATTGTATAATTATACCATTACAAGGACAAGTAAATCAAGAGTTATAAAAAATTCTCACAAAAAAATAAAAAATGCTTGATTTCACGCTGAAAGAGTGGTATACTAACAGCATAAAGTGAGTATGCAAGAAAGGTGAGTGGGGCAACCCGCTCACTTTTATTATGGAATTAATGCCGCAGTGCATGCATACTCGGTCTGCGGCTGAAAGGAAGAAAATATGGCAGGCTTGACCGACCGCATAACCTCGCTCGTTCGCGATGCAGTTGAACAGCAGGGCGTGATTCTTTGGGATGTCCGCTTTGTAAAAGAAGGCGCCTCACATTATCTACGCATCTTTATCGACCGTGACGAGGGTATCACCATTGATGACTGCACAAACGTATCCCATGCAGTTGATCCGATTCTTGATGAAGCCGATCCTATTGATTGTGCATATTATTTAGAGGTATGCTCACCGGGAATCGAGCGCGAGCTTTCCCGAGATATGCATTTTGAATATGCAGTCGGAAAGCGTGTGCGCATCCGTCTTTTCAAGGCGATAGACGGCAAAAAGGAATTCGAAGGAACGCTTACCGCCTTTGACGGTACGCTGACCATCGAAGCAGAAGGCACAGTTAACAAATTCGAACGCGCCGCAGTCTCAAAGGCTGTTCTGGCAGACTTCGATGAATGATAAGATTTTGGAGGTAGAACGAAAAAATGGCAAGAAAAACAACCAAGACCGCAAAGGAAAAGAAGGACAACAAGGAGTTCTTTGAAGCACTCCGACTGATGTCTCAGGAGCGCGGTATACCTGAGATCTTTATTGCAGAAAAAATTGCAGACGCTATCATCGTTGCCGCCCGCAAGGATTTCGGAAGCAATGACAATGTGAGCTGCATCATCGACCCCGAGAAAGAGATCTTCGAAGTAACTGTTCGCAAAACAGTTGTTGAAGAGGTTCTTGATCCCGCTGTTGAGATATCCGTAGAGGATGCTACAGCCATCGATCCCAAAAATCTTGAGCTTGGCTTTGTTGACATCAAGCTCGATCCCAAAAAGTTCGGACGCGTTGTTGCACAGAACTCTAAAAACAACTTCCGTCAGGGCGTAAGAGAAGCTGAAAAGGGTCAGGTGCTTGCAGAGTTCCAGAGCCACAACAGAGAGCTTGTGACTGCTTTGGTAGAGCGCATTGATCCCAAAACAGGAAACGCTATTCTTACTATCGGACATAACGAGGCTACTCTTCCGAAGCTTGAACAGGTTCCCGATGAGGAGCTTCACGAGGGCGATCACATCAAGGTTTATGTTGTTGATGTAAAGGATACCGAGCGCGGACCGCGTATCATGCTCTCCCGTACCCATCCCGGTCTTGTTAAGAGACTTTTTGAGACCGAGGTTCCCGAAATATTCGACGGCACCATTGAGATAAAATCCATTTCCCGTCAGGCAGGCTCCCGTACTAAAATGGCAGTATGGTCTCAGGATCCCGAGATCGATGCAGTAGGCGCTTGCATAGGCCCGCGCGGTGCCCGAGTAAACAAGATCGTAGAGGAGCTTGCAGGCGAGAAGATCGATATCGTAAAATACAGCGACGATCCTGCCGCATTTATCAGCGAGGCTCTGTCTCCTGCAAAGGTAGTTGAGGTTACGATCGAAAGCGAAGACCCGAAGGTCTGCCGCGTAAGCGTTCCCGAGGCACAGCTCTCCCTTGCCATCGGAAACAAGGGTCAGAATGTACGTCTGGCGGCAAAGCTTACCGGCTGGAAGATCGATATACACCCCGAAAGCGGATTTTTCGGTGAATAATTAAGGCAAAATAAAAGAAAGGTGATTTTTGTGGCAACTAAAAAGATACCTATGCGTATGTGTATAGGCTGTCGTGAAATGAAGCCGAAGCAGCAGCTTATAAGAGTTGTAAAAACTCCCGAGGGCGAAATAAAGCTTGACGGCGGCACAAGGCTTAACGGACGCGGCGCGTATATATGCAAAAGTGCCGAATGTCTTAAGAAAGCCAAAAAGAGCTCCGCTATTGCCCGAGCCTTTGAGATGGCTACTCCCGAGGGTCTTTACGAACGACTTGAGGAGGAGTTGAAGGGAATTGAATAACAAACCTTTAACACTTTTAGGGTTTGCCACCAAAGCAGGCAAGCTTTCCTTCGGTATGAACGCCGCCGTTTCGTCAATACTTACGAACAAGGCAAAGCTTCTGATAGTAAGCGGTGAGATATCCGCAAAAAGCCGCAAGGAGATCATCTTTCACGCCACCAAAAAAAATGTTCCCGTTAAGGTTTTCGAGGAATTTGATATACAGACCCTTTCGGACGCTGTCGGTCGGAAGTGTGGAATTATTTCGGTAAACGACAGCGCTTTTGCCGATGCTTTGACAAAGGCATGTATGATAGGAGGAAATGCGAATGAATAATAAATATAAAGTAAGCGATCTTGCAAAGGATTTCGGTCTTACCTCTAAAGATATATCGGCTTTGGTGCTTGAGCTGACAGGTGCAGAGAAAAAATCCGGTGCCACTCTCAACGAGCAGGAGATCGGACTTGTATTTGATGCCCTCACCAAGAGAAATGAGGTAAAAAGCTTTGACGATTACTTTGCCGCAGGCGCACAGACACGTGCCGAAGCCGCAAAGAAGCGTCAGGATGCAAAGGATAAGAAGCTTGCAGATCAAATGGCTATACTTGAGCAGTTAAAGGCAGCCGCCGCTGCAGCCGAAGCCGCAAAAAATCCCGAAAAGAAGGAAGAAGCAAAGCCTGTAGAGAAAAAGGCAGAGCCCAAACCCGAGAAAAAGGCGGAAAAGAAGCCCGAGGCTGTTTCCAAGCCCAAGAAAACGGAAGAAAAGAAAGCTCCCGCTGATGAAAAGGTTGAGAAAAAGGAAGCTCCCGTAAAGACCGAGAGCGAAAAGAAAGAAACCAAGCCCGCAGAGAAAAAGGCAGAAGCCACTCCCAAGGCTGAACCCAAGCCCGAGAAAAAGGCGGAAGCCGCTCCCAAGACCGAGCCTAAGCCCGAGAAAAAGAATGAGAAGAAGGCTGAAAAGAAGCCTGCAGAAAAGGAAGTTTACACAGGTCCTCTGGTGGCTCCCCCGAAAAAGGAAAAGAAGCCGGGTGTTGCTCCCAACCGCGGTCCTGCCCAGCTCACCCACGTTGACACCCGTACCTCTACCGTAAATATTGAAAAGTATAACGAGAAGTATGAGCGTATCGCTCCTGCAAACTCCATGCATGACAACTACACCAAGAAGCAGAAGATCAAGCAGAAGTCGCAGGATTATCGCCGTCCGCAGGGCGCAAAGCGCGAGACCGAGGCAGATAAGCTTCGCAGAATGCAGCTTGAGCGCATTAAGAAAACTCCCATTACCGTAACCGTAGGCGAGGAGATAACCGTAGGCGAGCTTGCCGCGGCGCTCAAGAAAACTGCCGCCGAAGTCATCAAGGAGCTTATGAAGCTTGGCATGATGACCACTGTAAATCAGGTCATTGACTACGATACCGCCGAGATAGTTGTTACCGAGATGGGTGCAAAGATCGAAAAGGCAGTAGTTGTTACTATAGAAGAGAAGATCATGGACGTTACCGAGGATACCGAGGAAAACCTCAAGCCGCGTAGCCCTGTTGTTGTTGTAATGGGTCACGTTGACCACGGTAAGACCTCGCTTCTCGACGCTATCCGTCACACCGCAGTTACCAACACCGAGGCAGGCGGAATCACCCAGCATATCGGTGCTTACCGCGTAAACTGTCAGGGTCAGGATATCACCTTCCTTGACACTCCCGGACACGCCGCCTTTACCGCAATGCGTCAGCGCGGAGCTATGGCTACGGATATTGCAGTTCTCGTTGTTGCCTCTGATGACGGTATCATGCCGCAGACCATCGAGGCTATAAACCACGCTAAAGCCGCAAAGGTTCAGATAATAGTTGCGATAAACAAGATGGATAAGCCCGAGGCTAATCCCGACCGCATCATGCAGCAGCTCACCGAGCACTCTCTCGTTCCCGAGGAGTGGGGCGGCGATGTTATTTGCGTTCCCGTATCTGCAAAGACCCATATGGGTATTGATACACTTCTTGAAAATGTGCTTCTCGTTGCAGAAATGCAGGAGCTCAAGGCTAACCCCAACAGAAGAGCAAAGGGTATTGTTATCGAGGCTCGCCTTGATAAGGGCCGCGGTCCTATCGCAACCCTCCTTGTTCAAAACGGTACGCTCCATAGCGGCGATATCATCGTTGCAGGCACCTCTGTTGGTCGTGTTCGTGTTATGACTAACGAAAAGGGCCAGAAGCTCAAGGAAGCAGGTCCCTCCGTTCCTGTTGAGATTGCAGGTCTTGCCGAGGTTCCCGTTGCAGGTGATGGCTTTGATGCCGTTTCCGATGAGCGC
>JAFPCJ010000202.1 GCA_017423885.1 Clostridia bacterium
CCTGCATTTACAACCAATATTAAAAGCGTTCGGACAAACTGTCTGAACGCTTTTGGCTTATTCTATTACTTTTCTCGGTACGCGCGGAGATATTCCGCAAACTATTTCGTAGTTAATGGTGCCGCAAAGTCGCGCCAATTCCTCTACGGGAAGCTCCTTACCGAATAGGATGACCTCGTCACCGATCGAAATATCGGGGATATGGCTTACGTCTACCGTTAACTGATCCATACAAACCCTGCCTATTATCGGGGCGCGCACGCCGTGTATAAGCACCTCACCGCAATTTGAAAGCGCACGCGGATATCCGTCTGCATAACCTGCCGTTACGGTGGCAACACGCATGGGCTTAGTGGCTTTAAAGGTTCTGCCGTAGCTTACGGTATCGCCCTCGCTTATGTCTTTTACCATAGAAACCACCGATTTCAGCGTCATTACAGGCTGAAGTTCAAAGGGAAGAGAAAGTCCGTCCGCAGGGGTGAGACCGTAAAGGATTATGCCCGGACGGCAAAGATCCATGTGCTTATCCTTGTCAAGACAAAGCGCCGCAGAGTTACAGCAGTGGCAAAGCTCGGGCGCAAGACCTGCTTGGCGGAAACGTTCAACAGCTTTATTAAATAGGGAAAACTGTCGGTCGGTATAGCCGTCATCCTCATCGGGGCTACGGTCTGAAGAAGAAAAGTGAGTGAAAATCCCCTTGAAAGAAAGACCTGAAAGCTTGGCGGCTTCAATGGCTTCCTGTATTCCGCAAAGACGCTCATCACGGCAGTCAAACCCAATTCGTCCCATGCCGGTATCAAGCTTAATATGTATATCCACCGTAGCATTGGCTGCTTTTGCATGTGATGACAACGCTGTAGCGTAATCAAAGGAATAAACACATTGAGTAATGCGGTTATTGACCAATTCTTCTACGCAGGATACAGGGGTATAACCGAGGATAAGAATAGGCGTGGTTATTCCGTAGCGGCGAAGCTCCAATGCTTCTTCAAGGTTAGATACCGCAAAGGCGTCTGCTCCGAGCTGCTGCAGAACAGGTGCTGCGATATCGGCATAATGACCGTATGCATTAGCCTTGACAACGGGCATCAGCGCGCAATCTCCCACAGCCGCTTTAAATGCCTTGAAATTCTTTTTCAAGGCGGAAAGATCTATCTCCGCCCAGGTTCTGTACAAAAAATTCAATGCTTGACCCAGCTTTCTTATTATTTGCGCAGTCGCTTTGTAAGAACGCCCGCAAAAGGTATTGCTATCATGCTTATAAGCATCCATATAAAGGAATATGTCGCGCAGACCTGACCCTTGATATTAAAGGGCATACGGCTGTAATCCCAGACATTCTTTTTAAGCACGATATTAAATATTACTCCAAAAACAAATTCGATGGCGGTAATAAGACCGCTTCCGATTATAGCCTTTGTGACAAGACCAAAGGAGCGCATACGGTTTTGTATGGCGCTTAGCCCCAAAAAGGACAGTCCGCCTGCACCGAGCATAGACCAATGAGTATACCCTCTCCAAAGTATCTCGAGCAGACCGTAGCCGCATGCTCCTATTGAAAATATCATCAGATTACATTTTTTATTACTCATTAATATCACCCATCATATTATTGGAGAAAATATGACGGTCTATACAATGAAAAATCAACCTGCAAAACGAGATAAACGCAATTTACTTACCAATTTTTCGGGCAAGACCGAGCAGATCGCTTTAATATTGATGATAAAGTAAACTCCGCCGCAGAAAATTCCCGAAATCGCGATAATCACTATCTGTAATATGCGCGATGAAGTATGAGTAGGAAGCAAAATGTTAAAGGCTACACCCATTACAAGGAGTATAAGCAACGAGAAGATGACTCGCGGCAGGGTGCGTAAGGTCTCCCTATAATTCAGCCTCATGTTGCGACGCAGATAGATAAGACTCATACTGTTAGAAACTATAAATCCGCAAAGCGTTGCGAAAATAGCGCCGTAATATGCATCGAGTCCGAGTGTGCGGAAAAGATACATGCAAGGAACATCCAAAACGAGGTTAAGAACAAGTCCCGATATAACGCTGATATAGATTATATGCTTCTTGTTAAGACTCTGCATAAGCGAATTAAGCACCATATACAGACAGTCGAGTATGGTTACAAGAATTGTAAAACGGATTATCTTGGGACCAAACTCGCTTTTGCCGTAAAATACCGTCCAAAAGCTGTTAGCCATGAGACTTATGAAAAGCGAGAGCGGCGTAATAATGAGCAGTATCATTTTTAAGCATTTGTTAAAGTTGATATTTACCTGCTCATGATTACCCTTGGTGTAATCCGAGACTATATGCGGAATAAGACTTACTATAAGTCCGGTTGAAACAGCGGTTATAATTGCGTTGAATTTGGTGCCCCATGTGGTGAAAACACTGCTGATGAATTCGGTCTCCTGCCCCGAAAAGCCGAGACGCGGCAAGAATTTGAGCACAAGTATCATGTCGGTAGAGGTGTAAAGCGTGTTAGCAAGATTGATTATAATAAAGGGAATAGCACAAACGATAATATCCTTTATTATATCGAGGTCACTCTCGCGGGTACGAGTTATCTTGCGGTCAAGACTCAATTCCTCACGGCTTTTTCTCACCACCGAGGAGAGGTATGCAAAGGCGATCAGCGCGCCCACACCTGCCGCCATCACAGATATTCCTACTGCATTCCTTACGCTGTTAAAGAGCTTTACAAAAATAAAGCTGCCTATAAGTATAACAACTATTCTTATAAGCTGTTCAATCACCTGACTCAAAGAGGGCTGACTGATATATTTATGCCCCTGAAGATATCCGCGTTTAATAGAAAGCAGAGGAACTATCAACAGAGTAAAGGAGATACAGCGGATAACAAATACAACGTCCGCCATAGAGTTTCCGCCCTCTATCTCGCCGATTATAAGCTTTGCAAGCGGCTCGGCAAACAAGAAGCATATAAGAAAGGAAAGGACGGAAAATACTGTAATTATCCTTGTTGCAATTCGGTACATCCGCAGCTTCTTATCAAGCTGACCGAGTGCAGAATACTCGCTTGTAAGCTTACATATCGCAAAGGGAATACCTACGCTTGAAACGGTAAGGAAAACATTATAAATGTTATACGCATAGCCGTAAAGCGCACCGCCCTGATCTCCGATTATCTGTTTAAAGGGGATAACGTAAACGATTCCGAGGATCTTGCTTATGAAAATGCAGGCAGTTGCAATGAACGCGCCCTCTAAAAAGGATGATTTTTTCAGTTTACCCATTTTTTATATCCTCAAAATAAACCTTATACCATATAAGGAAGGTATAGATATTATAAAGCTTACGTCCGTGATTGGCAGTACCCTTATAATGCTCCTCAAGCAGACGGTTTATTACATCCTTATCAAAGAAGAGCGTTACATAGTCCTTTGAAAAGGCTTCCTTGAGACGCAAATAATACTGCTCCTCGCGAATCCACTTTGAGAAAGGAACGGGGAAGCCTAATTTACGGCGTGAAGACCATTCGTCAGGCATCTTTTCATCGGCAATATCGCGGAAAATGGACTTTGTACGCATATCCTTTACAAGATATTTTGCAGGCACCTCGCTTGCCGCCTTCCAGACCTCTTTATCAAGGAAGGGGACGCGAAGCTCAATGGAGTTTGCCATGGTCATCTTGTCTGCCTTTAAAAGTATGTCCTGCGGAAGCCAGAAATGCATATCAATGTACATTTTCTGCGTTACATCGTCCATATCCTTTACCCTTTCGTAGTAGGGCATAAGGACGTCGCTTGAGGTGGAATTATCCTTTAATTCATCGCAAAGGATGGTGTTGGCTTCTTGGTCATCCATAATTTGTGCGTGACCGAGATAACGCTCGCAGAACGGCTTGCTGTATTTTATAATTGTATTTTTTCCGGGGAAGTGGGGCAGTTTTTTTGCAATGGACGCCATAAAGCGGCGAAGTGCGGCAGGCAGAGCAAGATACGCCTTTACGCCCTTGGTTTCGGGGTACTCATTGTAGCCGCCGAACATTTCATCCGAGCCTTCGCCCGAAAGAACGACTTTGACCTTCTCGCGCGCAAGCTTGGAAAGGAAAAGCAGAGGCACTGCCGAGAGATTGGCTTCAGGCTCATCGGCATGGTACTGTACGCGCGGCAGAGCATCAAAGAATTCTTCCTTGGAGATATATCTGCCGTAATTGTTTATTCCCATCAGCTCGGAAAAATCGTGAGCCATTTTGGTCTCATCAAAGCCTTGTACATCGAAGCCTACGGTAAAGGTCTTGTCAGGCTTTGCAACACTTACTACATAAGAGGAGTCAACACCGCCCGAAAGATATGAGCCGACTTCAACATCGGCGGTTATCTGATGATATTTTACCGAGTTTTCAAGTGCCTCGGTTATGCGGCGCTTGTGCTCCTCGTAGCCGCGGTCAACCTTGTTGTAGACCACCTCGAAGTACGGCTTGGTTTCAAGCTCACCGTTCTTATAGGTGAAGAAATGACCCGGCTTCAGCTTGTATACGTCCTTGAAAAAGGTCTCCTCAAAAACGGAATATTGGAAAAGCAGATACATTTTAAGTACCTCGCGGTTTACCTGCTTTTCAAAATCGGGATGGTCGATCATTCCCTTGATCTCGGAAGAGAACATGAACTTACCATTCTTTTTGTAATAGTAAAAGGGTTTTATTCCGAAGGGATCGCGCGCACCTGTAAGCTCGCCTGTTTTAAGGTCGTAAATTACAAATGCAAACATTCCGCGAAGGCGAGGGAAAAGCTCTGTTCCGTATTCCTCAAAGCCATGCAGGATTGCTTCGGTATCGGCGTTTGTGGCAAAATTGTGACCCTTTTGCTCTAACTCGGCGCGAAGTTCCTTATGGTTATATACCTCACCGTTAAAAACGATGACCTTGGAGCGGTCCTCATTAAAGATTGGCTGATCTCCGCCTGCTAAGTCAACTATACTGAGTCTGCGAAAGCCAAGGGCCACTTTATCATCGGTAAAATATCCCTCGCTGTCAGGACCGCGATGAATTATGCGGTCAGCCATTTTTTTAATTATCAGTTGCTTTTGAGCACTTTCGGTATTATCCGAGAAGCCTACAAATCCACACATTTATTTCTCAACCTTCCAATAACCGTTTTTATAATCTCTGAAATAGCGCAGCTTGCGCTTAAGGAGATAGAGCTTGCGCTTGAAGTTTTTGTCTGCAGGGTAGTAAAGCGGATCGACCGTGCCCTGCTTTTTCCAGACCTCAAGAGCTTTTTTGCGGTATTCTTCATTTACTATATATTTTTTGGCTATACTTTTCGGAACAAAGGAAAGAAGCATTTCCTTTTCCAAAAGACCGTAATCGGGGCGCTCGTTAAAGATAAGGTCATCTATCAGCAACTTTACGGGGTTGCATCCGAGCGGACATATATAATAACTGCATCTGCCCTGACGTGCGTTGATCTCAAGCACCTTGAATTTGCCGTCTCTGCGGTCGAATTTCAGATCAAATTCCGCAAAGCCGCGGTAGCCGGTCTGCTCTAAAAACGCGGTAATGCTTTCGGTTATCTCGCGGGTGCCTCCGAACTGATTGTAGCCGTTTATCAGAACCGCCGCATTGCCTACCATAGTGCGGGTGTGCTCCTGAAGTCCTATCTGTGCAAAGGAGACCATTCTTACCTTGCCTGTAGAGTCGCTGTAGGCAACGGCATCAAACAGATAGCTGTCATCCCCCGGAATAAAGTCCTGAATTATAAGACAATCATCGTATCCGCCCTCGATCACACGCTTTACTGTGGCTTCAAGCTCTGCTTGTGATTCTATCTTATATATTTTATTTTTGCCCTCGAAATCAAGATGATTATACTTAATTACGTTTGAGGGCTTAAGTATTACAGGAAAAGTAAAGTCATCAGGGACATCTGCCGCTTGCGTGCAATCGTAGTAGACCGTTTTCGGCAACGAAAGGCAGGAATTTTCGTATGTTTTATAAAACTTTTCCTTGTAAATAAAGGTGTCGATAATATCGGCATGAGGATAGTTGAAAACAAAGTTTTCCGCCAAAAGCTTCTCGCGGTTTTTAGCGATAAAGCCTGCGTATGTCTCATTGGAGCTGATAAGCAGGGTCTTCTTGTCTCCTAACTCCTTTTTACAAAGAAATACTGCATTCAAAAAGCCTATTTCTTCCCAAAGATCAGGGAAGTAGCGAATGCGAAGTATACCGGAATATTCGGTATAGGACAGCGGCGCTTTTCCTACAAGATGCGCGGGTTTGTGATAAAGCTCATGGAAGCAACGCGCCATGTAATATGCATTCGCGTCCGTGCCTATTATAAGTACTTCAAAATCCATTTGATCACCGTAGCCTTTACAAAGGATTAATTAAATATAGAAAATTTCTTCGCCATAAACCCGAGGAACGCGTGAGGTTATTCCGGTAAGTAATCGGTATGCACTCATTCCCGAAGCAAAGCAAGCCTTGCGAACAGAGCATTTATCACCGAATATTTCTACCACATCACCCTTTTTAACGCTGTTCGGAACCTTTACAAGAGTCATATCCATGCAAAGCTCACCTAAAATAGGGCAGGCGCTTCCGTTTATATAAACATTCTTAAGCGTTGCACTCATGCCGTCATAATATCCGATGGCGAGTGTTGCAACATTCATGTCCTCATTTGCCTTGAATGCGGCTCCGTAGCCTGCAAAATCACCCTTTTTAAGCCGTTTTACATCTAAAACAACGGTGTGAAGCGAATAAGCCGTATTAAGCTTCAGATCGTTTTTAAGGATGGCAGGGCTGATATTTTTGAATTTCAGTAAAAGCTCGCGCTTGAATTTTCTGAATCCCGTAGGGGGTTCAATACTTTGAGCAAAGCCGTACATACATATTCCCAACCGCACGCCGTTTACGAAGGAGGGCTTTTTATGATGCACAAGAATAAGCGAGCGGCCAACATGAACTATCGGAATAAGCGAAAGATCAATATTTCGGGTAAGCTGCTCAAAACGTTCCATTTGCTTATCGTAATAAGCATCGTTTACTCCCGAGGTTGCAAGATGGGTATAAATTCCCTCGATAAAAACATTTTCGTGGCGGTCACTTGAATAAAGGCGGTCAAGCTCGTCCTTGTCGGCTATTCCGAGGCGGTTCATACCTGTATCAAGCTTTATATGAACGTTTATTTGCTTGCGCGGGGCAAGAAAATTTAGTTGCTCAAAATATTCAAGACTGTTTACGGTAAGCGAAACGTTAAGCTCTATAATGTCCTCAATGAATTCAAGGTCTATCGGCTCGAGACAAAGAATGGGAATGTCCTTGTTGAACTGCCGTACCGCCGCCGCTTCCTCAAGGGTTGCGACCGCAAGATAGTTAACACCGCCTTTAATAAGCGCATTCACGGTATGCATACCGTGACCGTAGGCGTTGCCCTTGACCACACCGAAATAATAGTGATATTCGGGATATTTTGAGGTTATCTCGCTTACGTTTGCAGTAAGCACTTCTTCATTTATTTTAACATAGGTTTTGCGGTACATAAGCTTATCTCCTTCTGCGACCTGCAAGACTTAAAAGCCGTAATAATTGCATGACCGATACTATGACTGCCGCCACATAGGTCATAGCGGCGGCGCGCAGGACCGACCGTGCTCCTTTGACCGAGCGTTCATCGGTCAAAAGATAGCCGCTTTCGATGGCAGACATAGCGCGGCGTGAAGCGTTGAACTCTACCGGAAGCGTTACAAGCTGAAAAAGCAGAGCGGCACAGAAAAATATTATTCCGAGATTGATAAGAAGCTCAAAGCTAAAAACTATTCCCATAAGCAAAAGCGGCATGGATAACTGCGAGCCTATCTGGGAAACGGGAAGAATTGCCGAGCGAAGCTTTATCGGTACATAGCCCTTGGCGTACTGTACTGCGTGACCCGCTTCGTGCGCGGCAACGCCTACTGCTGAAATGCTTGCGGCATCGTATACCGATTCCGAAAGGCGTATAACATTTGTTCTCGGATCGAAATGATCGGTAAGCTGACCTGAAACCCGCTCTATCCTTACTCCGCTTACTCCGTTTATTTCAAGCACTCTGCGTGCGGCTTGGGCGCCTGTCATGGCACAATACACCTTTGAATACTTTGAAAAGGATGATTTAACGGCTATTTGCGCCGCCAACGAAATAAGAAGTGCAGGAAGCACATAAATTATATAGGATGAGTAGTAGCCGGTACCGATCATAGATATTCCTCCGAAATTAAACGTTAAATCTGAAGAGAACGATATCTCCGTCGTTCATCACATACTCCTTGCCCTCGCTTCTTACAAGACCCTTTTCCTTGGCGGCGGTCATACTGCCGCCGCAGGCCATGAAGTCGTCATAAGCAATGACCTCGGCACGGATAAAGCCGCGCTCAAAGTCGGTATGTATCTTACCTGCCGCTTGCGGTGCCTTGGTGCCGCGGGTGATGGTCCATGCTCTTACTTCGGGCTTGCCTGCAGTAAGATAAGAAATAAGACCGAGCAAAGCATAGCATTTTTGTATCATACGGTCAAGACCCGAGCGTTCGAGACCGAGTTCTTCAAGGAACATGACCTTTTCCTCATCGTCAAGCCCCGATATCTCGGCTTCGAGAGCGGCGCAGATGGGAAGTATTTCGGCTTTTTCCTTTGCCGCGATCTCCTTGACGGTGGCATAGTGAGAATTGTCATCAATACCGCCTGTAAAGTCATCCTCGCTCATGTTGCAGGCATAGATAACAGGCTTGTTGGAAAGCAATGCGGTGGTGTTTAAAATTTCGATCTGCGAGTCGTCAGTGATCTCAACCGAGCGCGCAGGCAGTCCCGCTTCGAGATGCTCCATAAGCGCTTTAAGGAAATCTACCTCTGCCTGAAGTGATTTGTCACCCTTAAGTGCCTTTTGAGCGCGGTCAAGACGGCGCTGAACTATTTCAATATCCGAGAGGATAAGCTCGAGGTTTATGGTCTCGATATCGCGGGCGGGATCAACCGAGCCCTCAACGTGTATAACATCCGTTCCCTCAAAGCAACGGACAACATGAACGATAGCATCTACCTCGCGGATGTTTGCAAGAAATTTGTTTCCGAGTCCCTCGCCCTTTGATGCGCCCTTTACAAGACCTGCAATGTCAACAAATTCGATCACGGCAGGGGTGAACTTATCGGGCTCATAGATCTTGGCTAACTGCTCGAGGCGCTCATCGGGAACGCTGACCATACCGATATTCGGCTCAATGGTGCAGAAGGGATAGTTTGCAGACTGTGCGCCTGCATTTGTGATTGCGTTGAAAAGAGTGGACTTTCCTACGTTCGGAAGTCCTACCATACCTAACTTCATAATGCTCCTCCAAAGGGTAAAATTTCCCTTATAAATTTTATACAATCTTAATTATATAATTATTTTCCTGTTTAAGCAAGGAAAAATGCAAAAAAAATTAAAAAATATTATAAAAATGTTTGAAAATACGGAAATATATAGTATAATAAGAAAAAGATACCTTGTAACATAGGAGAGTGATGCAATGCGTACCGAGTATACGGTTTCGTTGGAACGTATAATCAATGAGTTTTCGCTCGAGGTTTTGTATATGCCCGATTCGCCCGAGAGTATATTAGTCTCTACTACCGAGATAAACCGACCGGGTCTTCAGATGGCGGGATATTACGAATTTTTTGATGCCGCGAGAATTCAGATAATCGGAAAGAGTGAGAATGCTTTTTTAAAGCGTTTTACCGAGGAAAAGGCAGAGAGCCGCTTGCGCGAGTTTTTCTCAAAAAAGCCGTCGGCTGTAGTTGTGGCAAGAAATCTTGAGGTCTCGCAAAAGCAGATCGATATAGCAAAGGAGTTCGGGGTACCGTTTTTGAGAACAGCCGAGTCCACTTCGGATTTCACTTCCTCGCTTATCGCTTTTCTTAATGTTCAGTTAGCTCCCAGAGTTACAACTCACGGTGTGCTTGTTGAGGTCTACGGTGAGGGTATATTATTGCTGGGTGAAA
>JAFPCJ010000203.1 GCA_017423885.1 Clostridia bacterium
CAAAAAACAACTGCTTTTTCATCATAAATCAACTCCTTTTTTCAATATAACATACTCCCTTTTAAAATTCAATAAAAAGATTATGTATACATTCGCAAAAAGGGGGAATCTACTGCAATCTTTTTTGTTGTAAACATTTTCTTGAAGTTATGATATATAAATGTTATAATAAAGGAAAATATATGTAAAAATGGGGATGTTTTTATGTATCCGTTACTTTTAAAGGCGCCTATTAAGGATTATCTTTGGGGCGGAACCCGACTAATCGACGAATTCGGCTTTGAGACCGATGCTGAAAAAGCGGCTGAAGCCTGGATGCTTTCCTGCCACAAGGATGGAGAAAGCATCGTTAAAAACGGTGTGTTTGCAGGCGAAAAGCTTTCCTGTGTGCTTGAAAAATGGGGTGAGCGTGCCATCGGAAAAAAAGCTGCCGCTTTCCCCTATTTCCCTTTGCTTATAAAGCTTATAGATGCCAAAGACCGTCTTTCGGTTCAGGTGCATCCCGATGACCGCTATGCGCTCAAAAACGAGGGCGAATTCGGCAAGACCGAGATGTGGTATGTAGTAGACTGTGATGAAGGTGCAGAGCTTATCTACGGCTTCAAAAAAGCAATCGACCGCTCGGAGTTTTCCCGTCGAATAAAGGATAATACTCTGACCGAGGTCTGCAATTATGTACCTGTCAAAAAAGGCGACGTCTTTTTTATTTCTGCAGGTACGCTTCATGCTATCGGCAAGGGTATTCTTATTGCCGAGATACAGCAAAATTCCAATTCCACCTACCGCGTTTCGGATTACGGCAGACTCGGGGCTGACGGCAAGCCGCGTCCGTTACACGTTGAAAAGGCGCTTGATGTCACCAAAACAATCCCACCCGTAGACAACTACGGTGCTGTAGGCGAAGTCACAGAGCTTCCCTTTGGTAAAATACGTACACTTTCAAGCTGTGAGCTGTTCACTTCAGAGCTTTTGTCGCTCAACGGTCATGCCGGCATAATTACCGATGAAAACAGCTTTCAATCGCTTTTAGTGCTTTCGGGCGAAGCGGTGCTCTCCTATGTAGGCGGAACTATGAGAATAAAAAAGGGAGACAGTGTGCTTATTCCTGCCAATTACCGCACTACTATAACAGGCGGAGCAGAAATTATTTGTGCGAGGGTGTAAAGGGATGACTACAGAGTATAAAAGCATCCTTGAAATAGATCCGTATCTTGATCCGTTTGCCGAGGATCTGCAGTTACGCAACGAGCTTTTTGAGCAAAAGCGTAACGAGTTACTATCGGGACACAGTTCCCTTTCGGAATTTGCCAACGGTTACAAGTATTTCGGATTTCATACAACTGACAGCGGTTGGGTATACCGCGAATGGGCGCCCGCGGCTGAAAAAATGTATCTTACAGGCGATTTCAACGGTTGGAATACCGAAAGTCACCCTATGGAGAGTGTAGGAAACGGTGTTTTCGAAATTACTCTGAAGGGTAAAAATGCCCTTAAAAAGGGTCAAAAGGTCCAAGCGATAGTTATTCACAACGGTCAGATGCTGCGGCGTATTCCTTTATACGCCACAAGAGTGGTGCAGGACCCCGAAACATATCTTTGGTGCGCCGAGCTTGACGATACATTCGAGCCTTTCAAATGGACGGATGAAGCGTTCGTTCCCGAAAGTACGCCTTTTATATATGAATGTCATATCGGAATGGCGCAGGAAGAGGGCCAGGTCGGCTCATACCGTGAGTTTGAAAAGAACGTTCTTCCGCGCATAAAAGCACTTGGCTACAATACTATTCAGATCATGGCGGTCATGGAGCATCCGTATTACGGCTCTTTCGGATATCAGGTGTCAAACTTTTTTGCCGCTTCTTCAAGATACGGAACAAGCCGCGAATTAAAGCATCTGATCAATACCGCACACAAAAAAGGTATAAGCGTTTTGCTTGATGTTGTGCATTCTCATGCTGTAAAAAATACTAATGAAGGCTTAAACGAGTTTGACGGCACCGTATACCAATTCTTCCATGAGGGCGAAAAGGGTAATCACAGCGCATGGGGTACAAAGCTTTTTAACTACGGCAAGAATGAAGTTATTCATTTCCTGCTTTCAAATCTCAAATTCTGGATGGATATATACCATTTTGATGGCTTCCGCTTTGACGGAGTGACCTCAATGCTCTACCACGATCACGGCTTGGGAAGCGCTTTCAGCAATTACGGCATGTATTTTTCTTTAAATACTGATACCGAAGCCGTTACATATCTACAGCTTGCGAACGAGCTGATACATGAGCTTTCGCCGTATGCTGTGACTGTTGCCGAGGATATGTCGGGCATGCCGGGTATGTGTTTGCCGATAAAAAGCTGCGGCATCGGCTTCGATTACCGTCTTTCAATGGGAGTTCCCGATCTGTGGATAAGGTTTATTAAGGAATACCCTGACGATAAATGGGATATGTATAAGCTTTGGTATGAGCTTACAAGCCGCCGTCCCCAAGAAAAAAGCATTGGCTACTGCGAATCGCACGATCAGGCGCTTGTCGGTGATAAGACCATTATGTTCCGTTTATGCGATGCGGAAATGTATACCGGTATGAGCAAATTCTGCGAAAGTCTCGTAATAGACCGCGGCATTGCGCTTCACAAGATGATACGTCTCATTACCGCCGCTCTTTCGGGCGAGGGTTATCTCAACTTTATGGGTAACGAGTTCGGTCATCCCGAGTGGATCGATTTTCCGCGCGAGGGAAACGGGTGGAGCTACCATTACTGCCGCAGACAATGGAGTCTTGTTGAGAATGATACGCTTCATTACTGCGAGCTTAATGCCTTTGACAAGGCTATGCTAAAGCTGCTCAAGAGCCAAAAGCTTCTTGATATCAAGGCAGAAGAACGCTGGATCCACCAAGAGGATAAGCTTATAATATTTACCAAGGGTGATACGGTATTTATTTTTAACTTCAACCCCACCCGCTCCTTTGACGGATACTTTATTCCTGTAGGACTTTCGGGTAAATATAAGGTAATACTGTCTACCGATGACAAGGAATTCGGCGGTCAGTCAAGAATAGATGCTAAATGCGTTTACAAAACGGTGACCACCCCTGATAATTGGATCGGCTTTAAATGCTATCTTCCCTGCCGCAGCGCAATGGTGCTGAAAAAAATGGATTGATTTATTATATTGAAATTTAAAAAGAGCCTTATGCATATAGTTTTGCATAAGGTTCTTTGTGTTTGTTATGAGACAACCATCGGCTTTGCCTACGGATAAA
>JAFPCJ010000017.1 GCA_017423885.1 Clostridia bacterium
ACCCACAACTCCTGCAAGGTTGTTACCGAGCGTTACGGCGGCAAGCACCCAGATTCCCGGAAGTCCTACCGATTTTCCAACAACTCTCGGATAAATGAGGTTGCCCTCAAGCTGTTGCAGAACGATGATGAAAATAACAAACCATATCGCTTTGATGGGACTTACCAGCAGGATAAGGAATGCACCTATTGCGGTACCTATAAGCGCGCCGAATACAGGAATGAGCGCGGTAACGCCTACAAGCAGGGAGATGACTGCGGCGTAGGGCATGCGGAATATCAGCATTCCCATAAAACAAAGAACTCCGATTATGACCGCTTCGGTGAGCTGACCTGTAACAAAACTTGAAAAGGTCTGATTGGTAAGCGAAAGCAGATCCAACAGCTTATCCGCAGAGCGCGGACGCATAAAGGCGTACAAAAGCTTTCTGCCTTGTCTGCCGAGCTTTTCCTTTTGTGCAAGAACATATATCGAAAAGGCTGTTGCTATAATAATGTTGGCTACAACCGAGAAGATCGAGGTGGTGATCTCAATGGTCTTGTTAACTATAATGCTGTCATTATTCTTTACAACAGAGGTAAGCGAGTTAATAAGCATCTCGGAATCAAGCTCAAGCTCGGGGAGAACTATGCCGAAGTCCTCGGCAAACACGATAACTTGTCCCCACAACCCCTCAACGCGCGTTATATACTGCGGAATATTCGCGATAAAGTCCTCGACCGTATGGTAAAATTCAGGGATTATCATAAAGACAACTGCAAATATCGCACCGATGACTATAAGCGTGCTTAAGGTGAGACAAATGGGTCTTTTAAGCCTTTGCGGCCACTTTTGCTTTTTGCATTTGTGCCAGATAAATATCCATAGCTTTTCCAACAGACGAAGCAGAACGTTTATAACAAACGCGATACAAAGTCCGATTATAAAGGGGGAGACAGCCGAAATGACGTTGCCGAGCAATGCAATGGGCTTTTCGGTGTGGTTAAGACCCCAATAAAGCACTATTGCAAAAGCAACGAGCAATGCCGCCGAGCGAAGCGTTTTTTTGTCAAGCACAAGCGCTACGCGGTCACGGTTCGGTCTGCCGCCGTTTTTCTTTTGTTCCGTTTTTTTGTTTGGATTCATGGTTTTCCCTTTCTTAAGCTTTGATAATGAGTGCTGTTTGCCACTATACTTAATATTATACCAAATCTTGAAAAGTGTCAATCACCAAAAGAAATTTTTTACTCTATATCAAGCTCGGGCGGAATATCGAGCTCGTCCGAAACATATTTTCCGTTCTTTTTTCTTTGGCGTACACATTCGGTGAGCAGATATTCTATCTGACCGTTTACCGAACGGAAATCATCCTCTGCCCATGCGGCAATAGCATTATAAAGCTTTGCAGAAAGCCGCAATGGGATCTGTTTTTTTGGCTCGTTCATATCAGTAAAGACTTCCTGAATTTACTATCGGCTGTGCATCGCGGTTTCCGCAAAGAACTACGAGCAGATTGGAGACCATCGCCGCCTTTCTTTCCTCATCCAGCTCTACTACATTATTTTCACCAAGGCGCTCGAGTGCCATCTCGACCATTCCTACCGCACCGTCAACTATCATTTTGCGCGCATCTATGATGGCTGATGCCTACTGACGCTGAAGCATTACGGCGGCTATCTCGGTGGCATAGGCAAGATAAGTGATGCGAGCTTCAAGTATTTCAATTCCTGCTTCGTCTACTCTTGCTTGGATCTCGTCACGTATGCGCTTAGCTACAATGTCGCTTGAGCCGCGCAGACTGCCGTCATCCGAAAGACCGTCACCTGTAGTATCAACATTGGGCGCAACGTCATAAGGATAAAGGCGTACTATGTTGCGAAGTGCGCTGTCACACTGTAAGGACAAAAATTCCTTGTAGTTGTCAACGTTGAACACTGCCTTTGCCGTATCAACTATTCTCCAGGTGACCGCAATGCCGATTTCAACAGGATTGCCAAGACAGTCATTGATCTTCTGCTTTGCATTGTTGAGAGTCATGATTTTAAGCGAAAGCTTTTTAGAGGGTAACTCTGCCGCAGTAGCGACGGCAATAGGATTGCTGATAACATCGCCGCTTTGGTTGAGCTTGGTCTTGGCGGCAGGATTTACGCTTGAGCAAAAAGGGTTTACACAGTAAAAGCCGTCACCCTTGAGCGTTCCGAGGTATTTTCCGAAAAGGGTGACAACGAGTGCCTCCTGCGGCTTGAGTATACGCAGACCGCATAAGGGCAACCAACCGATAAAAAGTACGATAAGTGAGATGATGAAAAGCACAGGGGAATCTCCGTTATCCATCATAATGCCGCCGAATACCGTACCTGCAGTAGCCGCGGCTAATAACAGCAGATCGATTATAAGCACTGCCATTCCGTTCTTTTTGCCTTTTAATATCTTTTCTTCCATAATTACTTCTCCTTATTTTTTATTGCTTTTTTCAAAAGAGCGGAAAGCTTCGGCGGATTTCCGTAAAGCAAAACGCCCATTTTATATATTCTTGCGGAAATTATACCTAC
>JAFPCJ010000018.1 GCA_017423885.1 Clostridia bacterium
CGTTTAGGGATTATCCTCGCAGACACCTTCAAAGAAATAGAGGATATAAGTAATCTGCGAGGGATAACTAATGTACAACTCAGGAGAGTGATTGATAGAATCGAGGTAGACCACGACGGAAACGTTGAGGTCTTCCTCAAACTCTTCCGAGAGTTAGGGTTAGACGAAACCGTTCCAATTTGTAACGACTGCACATAAGGATGTTACCGAGCGGCTTTGTCATGATGATCCGAGGCTTTACCGTGAAGTAAAGCAGGTTTTGGAAAAAAACAAGCAGGAGCGCCATATAAGGGGCGGTCTTGCTACAAGAAGAAAATATAAGGGTGAAGAATGAAACAGGCTTTATAAACAGAATGAAAAACGACCTGTCGGCACGAAAGTGTCGTCAGGTCGTTTTGTTTAAGATGAATGAGTCGGCCTATAAGCCGAGTTCTGTCGTGTGCGATCATCTATCTCGACGCAGGATCGCTCCTGCGCTCAAGCCGCTTTTCACGGCACATCGGGCCGATGTATAGCCGTAGTCAGCGTTGCTCCGAATAGGGTTTACAGGACCGAAACGTCTCCGTTCGGTCGGTGAGCTCTTACCTCGCCTTTCCACCCTTACCCTATGGATTAGCATAGGGCGGTATATCTCTGTTGCACTCTCCCTAAGGTCGCCCTCGGCGGCTGTTAGCCGTTATTCTGCCCTGCGGAGCTCGGACTTTCCTCAAGAAGCATTGCTTCTCGCGACCGCATAGCCGACTCATTAAAGGTATTATATCATAATTTTTAGTATGTGTCAAAAGGTAAATGAATGAATAAACTGAAAATGAAATATTCTTTTGATGCGGAGGATAAATTATGGATGCAAAATATCAAAAATTATTTCTCGGAGCAAATTCCTGCAAGGGGTTTGAATCGCATTTTTCCGATTGCTATGATGCAAGAGACGGTTGGTGCGCCTACATAATCAAGGGCGGTCCCGGTACGGGTAAGTCCTCTTTTATGCGTCACTTCACTTCACACGCTATACAAAAGGGGGAGGAAGTAATACTGTGCCCATGTAGCTCTGACCCCGAATCCCTTGATGGTGTAATATTACCGCGTAAAAAAACGGTGTTGCTTGACGGTACAGCGCCGCATGTGGTTGAACCAAGCTTACCCGGTGTAAGCGAAGAAATAATAAATTTGGGTGAATTTTGGGATGCTGAAAAACTCAAAAGGCACCGTGAAGCGATAATTGCAGTATCGGATGAGAATAAAAGATATCACAAAAAAGCGGCGTGCTATCTTGCGGCGGCGGGTCAGCTTTTGCGTGATAGAGTGCGGCTCGCACAAGGATGCACCGATATACAAGGATGTGAACGGTATGCCCACAAATTAGGAAAGGTTTTGCTTCAAAGTAAAGGCGGCAAGGGAATAGAATGGGTGAGATTTTTGCAAGGCGTAACGCCTTTGGGAGTGGTCAACTTCTCTGATACCCTTAAAAGCTTTTATAAAAACAGGGTCATTATCTGTGATCCTTATGGAGCGGCGGCAAGCGTTATACTGTCTGAATTGCGAGAATATGCATTGAGCGCAGGCTATGAGATAATAACGGTGAAAAACGCTTTTTTGCCCGATGAGCTTATAGATCATATTTTAATTCCCGAGCTTTCTTTAGGAATAATGACCGAAAGTAAGGCTATGGAGCTTGGCGGTGAAGAACGCCGAATACACGCGAGAAGATTTACCGATATAACCCGAATACATGCGTTCAGATCAAGGTTGACTTTTGACAAGCGCGCCGCAAGAGAACTTATCGGTGCAGCGTGTGAGAGTATAGCTGAAGCCAAAGCTGTACATGACAAATTAGAAAAATACTATATTTCGGCAATGGACCACAGAGCTTTGACGGCGTTTGCCGAGAAATTCGTGAAAGAAAAGCTATAATGATCATCATTCTTTTGTGTAGGCAATGACAATAAATCTGGTAAAAAATGGTTTGAACGACAAAAAACGCCACCGCAGTTTTTTCTGCGGTGGCGTTGCTTTAGAATGATTTTTTAAATATTATTTTTCTCCCGTTGAGCCGAAGCCTCCGCTTCCGCGGTCGGTAGTGTCAAGCGAGTCGGACAGGGTGAATTCGGCAGTAATATAAGGAGTTAACACGATTTGCGCTATTCTTTCGCCGTCTGCTATGGTTTGAGTCTCGGAAGAATGGTTGTAGATGGATACCATTATCTCGCCGCGATAATCGCTGTCAATAACTCCCACCTTATTGGCAGGGGCAAGTCCTCGCTTGGTTGCAATTCCGCTTCGCGCGTATATAAGACCTACAAGACCGTCGGGTATCTGCATGGCAATACCTGTGTGAAAAAGCTTGGTTTCTCCTGCTTTTATGCTTACATCCTCGCCCATGCATGCATAGAGATCGGCACCTGCAGCAAAGGGTGTGCCGTAGCTCGGGGTGATCGCTCGAGGGTCAAGCTTGATATATTTTACCTTTTCCATAGTCTTCTCCGTTCGTTTTTTTTAATTATACACTTGAACGGAGTATTATTCAAGTCATTTTTCAAATGGTTTAAAGCCTTCACCGATAATTTCACCTGCATCGGCAACTACGGTGAACGCATTTTCATCATGCAAGCGTATCAGTCGGTACACATCTGCCACCTCATGACGGCGCACGGTACACATCAGCATTTTATATTTATTACCCGTATAACCGCCTGCTACATCAAGCAAGGTGATGCCGCGCTCAAGGGTATTATTTATGTCGTTTGAAATTTCTCTCCAACTTTTGGAAATGATATAAATTATCTTTCCCTTATCCGCTCCGTAAAGCACGGTGTCCATAAGTCTTGAGCTTATATACATTGTTACTACCGAATAAAGTGCGCTTTCAATGTTTCTGTAAGCGAGTGCCGCTAATAATACTACGATGCCGTCAAACAAAAGTATCAGTTTTCCTAAGGTAAGGTGGGGAAAACGGCGGTTTATAAGCTTTGCTATTATGTCTACACCGCCTGTAGTGGCTCCGTGCAGTAAGACTATACTTAATCCCAGCCCCATAAGCACTCCGCCCATAACGCTCGCAAGCATTCGGTCGATTTTCACCGCTTTAAGCAGAGATTCACATAAGGAGATAGAAAAGGAAGCAAATGCGGTTGCAATAAAGGTCTTTATAATGAAGATGCCACCGAATTTAATAAGACCGAGTATCAGAACAGGAAGATTCAGTAGCATGAGAAGTATTCCGCTCGATACGTTCAGAAAAAGTGTGAGCAGCTCGGCAATACCTGTAAGTCCGCCGGGAGTTATTTCGTTGGGAGTAAGAAATACAGTTACAGAAATTGCATATATGATACTTCCGAGTAAGTACCACAGCAGATCTGCAATATTAAAAAACAGTCTTCTTTTCATTATCTACCGTCCTGATAAAAAAATAGAGGTACACTAAAAGTGTACCCCTAAAGAAGTATGTTATTATTTTTTACGCAAAAACCAAAGAATTGTAACTATCTGTAAAACAAGAGCTACGAAATATAAACGCCAAGTGCGTTCGATCGGTACGAATACGACCACTGTTGTGACCAAGGTCCAGATAAGCAATGAGACCGAGGCAAACAGCAACGGTTTTTTCCACCAAAGTGCCGTAAAAACAATGGCTACTATTGCACAGGCAGGCATGGCGCCCACAAAAAAACTCCATCCCGGAAAATCAGGCAATACCATACCGAATACCGAAAACAAAAGCGTAGCCGTAAGCCAAGGCAGAGCCATTGCGATAAGCGTGGTAAGCAGCTTGTTGCGTGTCAGCAACGGGCGACGGATAGGGCCGTCGGCTAAAAGATCGTTTACCGTTATATTAAAAAGGTCTGCAAGCTGTGAGACAACATAAAGATCGGGAAGACCCTCGCCGCGCTCCCATTTTGATATTGATTTATCGGAATAGTTTAATTTTTCTGCCAGCTCAAGCTGGGTAAGTCCTGCAAGACGGCGGTACCCCGCAAGCCGCGCGGCAAAATTCTTTTTAAGCTGTTCTTCCGTTATCATTCTGTCACCTCTAAATGTGTAAAATTCAAGAATCAAGCGAGAAATAATATTTTTAATCGTCATCCTCGTAAACGATATATTCGCTGTTGCACAGATACTCATGAACGCCCAATGAGTGGAGATTTACAATGCGCTTATCCTTCTTTTTGGCATAAATAAGCGTATTTTTCGTGCCGCCTGATTGACCGTCAAACCAAGTGATAACAATATCGCTGTTATCTACCATAAATTCATTGCGCTTTTGAAAACATCCGCGATGATAGGACTGACTTAAGGTGATGACCTCGTCAGCCTGTGCGAGTACCGAGTTGTAACGCTCGCGCCATTCGGGAGAGAATTTTTCCGCCTGCTCGGGAAAGGGGACCGCGCAAATAAGCTTTATTTCCGTATTCTTTACGGCTTTTTTGAGCAGCAGCACCGTTTCGGCGGCAATTATGTCAAAGCCCATTGCCATACCGCTGTAAAAGGTATAGCAACCTTCATCCGGCAGAGAAAAAACGGCATCTATGAGTTTGTTTTCAAAATTTGTGTATTCCGCTGTCCCTGAGTTTAGTGCAAAAGGCATTTTTGAGGGACGGTAGCCTGTAAAACAGCAAGATTTTAGTGTCACAATAGTCTCCAAGAAAAAATTCTTCTATATCAGCATAGCTTAAAAACGTTTAAAAGTCAACGGGTATTTCCTGTCGTTATTTGCGGTAATATGTATAATAAACGATCATATCCATATTTTCGCCGTCAAGAGAGTTTACACCTGTAACGGTTATACCGTCACCGCTTAAAAGGGTGTAATATGTGGCATCCTCTGCCATACAGCGGAAAACATCCTTTTCACCGCACATTATGCGTATCTCACCGTCAAGCACTACGATTCTTCCGGCTTTACCCATTATCATTTCTTTTGGGTTGCCGTTTTCATCACGTATTCGCCGCGTTACGTACTTGATCTCGCGACCGTCCATCTGCCGCAAGACATCATCCTGCGCGTCCTTTTTCTTGCGTTTTAAAAAGCCGAACATTTAAAATCCTTCTTTCAAAATAAAGGTATTACTTGAAATCCTTGCCGTCAGCATCGAGTACGGCGGTACGGGTTATTATGTACGGATAGTAGCTGTCAGCCGTGGCAAAATATGCATCACATAAAAGCTCGGGATTAACATTGTCCTGACCGCCTGCGGGCAGGGTAAGGGTAAGCACAGTGTCGCCCTGCTCATTCAGCGATACATCCCACATTTTCTGCTTGAGGTCTATCTGCTTTTCAGCGCCGCTTTTGGTCTTTTTTGTACAGTTGATCTCAGGAAGCGTTAAAAACTGTGAAAGTGAAGTGCGCAGAGCACCGTTATCCGAAAAGGCAATATCAAACCGAGCGGCGGCTATCTTGCCAACCTTTTGAACAGGCTCGCTTACCGCATAGGCATGAACATATTCGGGGAACACAGCATTCAGCGAATCGCAGATAGTATCGATAGGATAGGAGTCATCCTCAAGGCGGATATCCATTATCTCACAGCGGCTTTCAAACCCCAAAGAAAGGGGGAGCGCAAAGGTTACGTAAGCGTGGGGGTGGAAGCCTTCGGTATACCATATCGGAAGCCCTGCCTTGCGAAGCATACGTATCATAAAGCGGGTCATGTCAAGATGAGAAACAAAGCGCATTCGTCCGCCTTTTGTATAGAAAATTCTAACGCTTTTCAAAACAAACACCCTCCCCATAGACTGCGGCGCCGCAACCTGAACATTGCTCGCGGCAATGTGGAGTTGTAACAGCGTCATGCGCTAACTTGTTCTGACATATAAGGAAATTTTTGGTAACCGCATAATCAAGATGATCCCAAGGATTGACCTCCTCAAAGGAGCGGGCGCGGTTGGCATAAAAGGCAGGATCAATTTCGCATTCCTCAAAGGCTTCAAGCCATTTTTCAAGCTCAAAGCATTCATCCCAGCTATCAAAATGACAGCCCTTGTTAAGGGCGGATTCTATGACCTTTCCTACTCTGCGGTCTCCTCGCGCAAATACACCCTCTAAAAAGCTTGTTTTGTTGTCATGCCAATTAAGCGTGATCTTGCGGGTGGTAAGCGCATCGCGCAGATGGTATTGACGGCGAAGCATTTCCTCGCGCGTTATCTGCGGCTCAAATTGGAAGGGCGTAAAGGGCTTGGGAACGAATACGGCAACGCTTATGGTGACCGTTACAGATCTTCCCTTGGGGCGGTTTTCGGTCTTGTAGTAAAGGTTTACGATTTTCTGACCAAGCTCGGCAATACCGTCAAGATCTTCGTCAGTCTCGGTAGGCAGACCTAACATGAAATAGAGCTTTACCTGCGTATATCCACCCTCAAAAGCGGTACGGCAGGTGTTAAGAATTTCTTCTTCGGTGACGTTTTTGTTTATAACATCGCGCAGGCGCTGTGTTCCGGCTTCGGGAGCAAAGGTGAGTCCGCTCTTTCTTACGCCGCTTACCTTTTGCAGAAGCTCATCCGAGAAGTTGTCTATTCTCAAAGAGGGGAGAGAAAGGCTTACGCGGTCGCGGTCGGTCCAATCAATAAGCTGCTCGAGAAGCGGACGAAGCTCGCGATAGTCGCTTGTGCTTAAAGAGGAGAGCGAGATTTCGTCATAGCCGGTGTTTTCACATATTGCACGCGCCTGACGGTTAATGGTATCGACACTTTTTTCTCTTACAGGGCGATAGATGAAGCCTGCCTGACAGAAGCGACAGCCGCGTATACAGCCGCGGAATATCTCCTGAACGGCACGGTCATGTACTATTTCAATGTAAGGTACAACGAATTTTTCGGGATAGTAGGTATCGTCAAGCTTCTTGCAGATGCGCTTTCTGACGGTAGTGGGAGCACCATCGCGTGCAGTTACTGCGGCAATTGTGTTATCCTCATTGTAGGTGACATCGTAAAGAGAGGGAACGTAAACGCCCTCTATCTGCGCTGCCTCGCGCAAAAAATCCTGCTTTGTGCCGCCGTTTGCCTTGTGCTTCTTGTAAAGGTCGATAACCTCAAGGTCTACCTCCTCGCCCTCACCTAAAAAGAAGATATCAACAAAATCGGCAAGCGGCTCGGGATTACAGGCACATGGACCGCCTGCTACCACTATGGGAGAAAGTCCCTCGCGTTCGCTCGAGCGAAGCGGAACACCTGCAAGACGGAGCATATTCAGCACATTAGTATAGGAAAGCTCGTATTGCAGGGTAAAGCCTATGAAATCAAAATCCTTTATGGCATCGCGGCTCTCAAGTCCGAAAAGCTCAATATTGTTTTCAAGCATGACCTTTTCAAAATCTACCCAAGGCGCAAAAACACGCTCACACCATATATCCTCGCGCTCGTTAAACTGCGAATATAGTATTTTCATGCCAAGATGCGACATTCCTACTTCGTATGTATCGGGAAAGCAGAATGCGAATCGCACATCCACCTTATTTTTATCCTTAACAACACTGTTTACCTCTCCGCCCGAATAGCGACCCGGCTTTTGAACGGTAAGCAGTAATTCTTCAAATCTTTTATTATCCGTTTTGAACATTCCTTTCCCCACGGGTGAAATCGACATATATATTTCTATTATAACAGAAAATAACGATTTAAACAAGAAAAATATAAAAAGAAACCCGACAAGGTATAAAAAATCATGCCGAATGAATGATGAA
>JAFPCJ010000019.1 GCA_017423885.1 Clostridia bacterium
AGAATTAATTTATAATACATTTTTTATACAGGAGGAATAAAAATGGAATTCACAATTATGAGAGATAATCTCATCAAAAACTTCAATGAAATCACGAAGAACGCAAAGCATCTATACGAAGTTGATCTGGACAAAGATGTTCTTTGGAATCTTTATCTGGATAAAGCGGCGGCAGAAGGTGCCAAGCCACTTTTCTATTGTGGCGCGGTCGTACTGACCTTTAAAGGCATGCTCGGCAAGATACTTTACCTTGTCGGGAGAAAATCCGCATTTTGCAATATTCCAAATAAAGAAATCGTGCAGCTCATAAGGTCCTACGATATCCTCGGTCTTCTGATCGCTTTCGTTGCCCGAAATGGGAAGAAGCTCGGGGCTTACGGGTGTTGCAACTATATCGCGGAGCACCTCGCGCAGTGCCTCATCTGCTGTATTCTTTGCATAATACTCAACTATATGGCGGACAAAGGTTTTGGGAATATCCCCGTTGACCGCATAGGAGCTCATATGATCTCCGTTATAGGTTGCCCAACCAAGAGCAAGCTCGGACAGATCTCCCGTACCGATAACAAGAGCGTTTTTCATATTTGCTATATCCATAAGTATCTGTGTACGCTCTCTTGCCTGAGAGTTTTCAAAAGCCGCATCGGGCGCACCGCTATGCTCAATATCGGCAAAATGCTGATTGACCGCGGCGGTGATATTTACACACTTAAGAGGAACACCAAGGGCATCGCAAAGCTTTTCGGCATTTCCGCGGGTGCGGTTGCTTGTGCCAAAGCAGGGCATAGTCAGCGCCTGGATGTTTGCGCTTGTCATTCCGCATATTTCCATAGCTCTTACCGCAACAAGCAGGGCAAGGGTAGAATCAAGACCGCCCGAAATACCTATTACAACACCCTTTGAATAGGTGCAGCGAACTCTTGCGGCAAGTCCCTGAGCCTGTAACTCCAACGCCTTGGCGCAAAGATCGTCTCTGTCGGCAAAGGAAGGCGCAAAGGGATCTTTTTCGATCACTCTCGAAAGAGAGGTCTGAGTTCTTTTAAGGCTGAAGGTTGTTTCCTTTGCGGTATTTCCAACGCTGCAAAGAGAAGAAAGATACTGCATATCCAGTTCGCTTTCAGCATACTGAGCGCCGAAAGGCTTGGCTTCTGCAAGAATAACTCCGTTTTCAGCAATAAGCTGAGCCCCACCGCAGACGTAGTCGGTTGTGCTTTCGCCCCTGCCTGCGCAGTTATATATAAATCC
The DNA here is from genome assembly GCA_017423885.1 of Clostridia bacterium. The sequence goes on from JAFPCJ010000019.1 coordinate 1,246, forward strand.
GCAGTTTTCCGAACGCGCCTGAGTTTTTATGCGGCGCAGATTTTCCTTCATCACGGTTTCGCCTCTTGCGCAGAGGTGTACCGTAAGAGGAGCGTTTATATTTTTCTCTTCACCTATTTCAATGCCGAAAGCAAACTCGGGCATATCGGCGCATCTGAAGACAAGATCCTTATCAAAAGGTACCGCTTTGCCGCCGATGGAAAGAGTTTTTCCTTCCCCCCCTGCGGAAAATGCGCCTTTTGCCTTTTGGGTGGGCACTATACCCACTATATCACCACCGCAGAGTACCGCGGCGCAGTTGTATACGTTTCCGTAAAAAGCTAAGGGCGCACCGACAACGATTGCACAGTTAAGTCCCTTGGTGGCTTTGGCAATTTCGCAAAGTGCCGCGAGAGCATTGTCAAGCAGACGCTTTTGCGTAAACAAAGCACCGCAGGAAGCACCGCTGATGCCCAATTCTGAAAATACTATTAAAGAAGCTCCCTTTGCAGAAGCGTTTTTTGCAGATTGAATTATTGCCTCTGCATTATATTTGCAGTCGGCAAGCTTTAACTGCGGAGCGCAGCTTATTACCTTTATAAATCCGTAGTTCATATAAGCAACCCCTTTTTACGAGTTATGTATATAGTATAGCACTCTGTTTTTTCGTTGTAAATAGAAGATATTTTTGTTATACTTAAAAAAAGGCGGTGAGAAAATGCATGAGTGCAG
>JAFPCJ010000020.1 GCA_017423885.1 Clostridia bacterium
ATTGTTAAAGCCGGTTGCAAAAAGACCGATATATTTGAGCTTTTTTGCATGCTCCATTACCTGTCGGTCAATAACTGTCTTGTTGCAAAGAATGATATCGGCGTCCTTTACCTGCTCTAAAAGCTCGTCCCCAAGCGGATTGTCAAAGCAAACTACCTCTCCGAAACGCTCAAAGGTATCGAGCGGTATGTCATTATTGTGAGAAAGGGTAGCGCAGTCAGTTAAGAGGAGTTTCACTCTTTTGACCTACCTTTCTTGTGGTGCCGTCAGGCTCGACGATATAAGTGTTGTCAAGCTGGGCAATAAGACTGTTTTTAAAGGAGTCAATATACTCTCTGCGTAAAACAAATTGCTCCTGTTTTTCTTCCTCGGTAAGTCCCTCGCTTTTTTGCTTTCGGGCGAGAAAATTAATTCTGTCAATTTTTTCCTGTGTCATTTCTCAGATCTCATTTCTGCCCTCTAAAGCGCGGGCGAGTGTAAATTCATCGGCGTACTCAAGATCTCCGCCGACAGGAATACCGTATGCAAGCCGAGTGACCTTAACACCCATCGGCTTTACCATTCGGGAAATGTAGCTGGCTGTAGCTTCACCCTCAACGGTGGGGTTGGTAGCCATGATTATCTCATTGACTTCACCCGAAGCCAAACGCGCCATTAGCTCCTTAATGCGTAACTGCTCGGGACCGATACCGTCAAGCGGGGAGATCACACCGTGTAAAACATGGTAAACACCGTGATATTCGCGTGTTCTCTCAAATGCCATAACATCACGCGGCTCTTCAACTACGCATATTACAGACTTGTCCCTTGCAGGATCATCACATATCTGACAAAGCTCAAGGTCGGTAAGCGCCTGACAGCATTTGCAAAAATGTATCTTTTCGCGAGCGTTAATGAGCGCTTCGGCAAACTTTTTTGCGCGCTCGGGCGGCTGCTCAAGGATGCTGTATGCAAGCCGTTGTGCTGTTTTCTTGCCGATGCCGGGCAAACGCTCGAACTGATTTACAAGCTCTGTGAGCGGTACGATATTATAATTCATATCAGAAAAGACCCGGAATGTTCATTCCGCCTGTAACGGCGCCCATTTCGGCTTCTGCGGTCTTGATAGCATTGTTGACAGCCTCGTTGATAGCAACGGTTATAAGATCCTCAAGCATCTCTACATCATCGGGGTCTACTGCCTCGGGCTTTATCTTTATGCTCTTTACAAGATGCTTTCCGTCAATAGTGACCTCTATCATTCCGCCGCCGCTTACTGCGGTATATTCGCGGTTGTCAAGATCCTCTTGAAGATTTGCCATGTCCTCCTGCATCTTCTGTGCCTGCTTGAGCATCTGATTCATGTTGGACGGGCCGCCTGAATTGGGAATTCTTACTTTCATTTTTATTTCCTCCAAAATTATAATTAACTGTAATTGCGGCGTTTAGCCGCTCCTGTTTATACCGAAATGTGCGTTGTAAAAAAACTTATATATCTAACATTTTAAGCTTTTCGGCAAAGGCTGATAGCGGGTCATCCTCTACCTGCTTAGCTGTACGGTACGGACCTAATTTGTACTCAACTCCGAGCACCTGACGCGCCGCAGAGCGTATCTGATCGCGGTAAAGCGGATTACTGCCGTTTACAAGGCTTTTAAATTGCGAATTCTGCGAATCTATAAGCAGATAGTTGCCCTTTACATAAGCCTTTGAATCGTTGAGAACGCCTGCCATCAGCGGACAGGTAGACCGCAAAATCTGCAATATCTCGCTCCATTGCTCTATTTCGGTAGCATCCGTTGCGGTAAATTCAGCAGCAGCCTTGGCACGCGGCTTTTCTGCCGTGTCGGGGGCTTCGGGAAGCGGTATTTCATCATCGTTGCCGTCCGTTTCGAGATCTTCTTCAATAACTGCCGCAGTTTCTTTTATCTCGGCTTTCTGTATGGGAGCCGAAATCTTTACAGCGCCCGACTCAAGCGCCGCAATTCTGCGCTCAAGTGAAGACATATCACTTCCGACACTCGGGTCGCAAAGTCTTATAACGGTCATTTCCATCTCGCATCTGCGGTTACCTGTCTGCATGCGGGACGCGGTCTGCTGTAAAACGTTCAGAACCGAAAGGATCTCGTTAAGCTCAAATTTTTGTGCTTGCTCCTCGATCATTTTGAGTCTTGCCGCCGAGCAAACTATAGGCTTGCGGCCGCTCTTTACGGTCTTGGCGATCATAAGATCTCTGAAATGGGAGGTGAGATCGTTTAAAAGACGAAGCATATCGACCGAAGAGTTATGAAGCTCATCAAGCAGTAAAAGCGCCGCTTCACTGTCGCATGACTTTATTGCATCGGCTAACCTTATGAGATATTCTCCGCCTGCCATAGCGCAAACGTTTGCTACAACATTTTCATCTATATCATGAGAATTTGAAGCGCAAAGATCAAGGATCGACAGCGCATCACGCATACCTCCGTCTGCCGCGGCGGCAATGAGAGTAGCCGCATCGCTTGAAAGGGTAAAGCCCTCGGTATCGGCTACCGTTTCCAAACGCTCACTTATGCGCTCGGGATCTATGCGCCTGAAATCAAAACGCTGACAGCGCGAAAGAATGGTAGCAGGCAGCTTGTGCACCTCGGTGGTAGCAAGTATGAAAATAACGTGCGCAGGAGGCTCTTCAAGAGTTTTGAGCAGAGCGTTAAATGCGCTAAGCGAGAGCATGTGCACCTCGTCAATAATATATACTCTGAATTTACCTGCGGCAGGGGAGAAGGACACCTGCTCACGAAGCTCACGGATATTATCAACGCCGTTATTAGAAGCGGCATCTATTTCAACGATATCGGTAAGCTCCTCGTTTGCAGCGGCAAGACAAAGCTCACATTCTCCGCACGGCTCGCCGTCCCTCGGCGAAAGACAGTTTACCGCCTTTGCAAGTATCTTTGCGCAGGTGGTCTTGCCCGTACCTCTGGTGCCTGTAAAAAGATAGGCATGAGATATTTTCTGCGAGCTTAATTCGTTTTTCAAAGTATCGGTTATATGCTCCTGACCCACCACATCCGAGAAGGTCTGCGGACGGTATTTGCGGTATAACGCCTGATATGCCATTTTTACACCTCGGTATAATAAAACTTGTAAAAAAGCTTGTGCACCAAGGTCGCACGAATGGACCGATTTACTGCGGCGCACAGGAAAGACTACTTAATGCTGCTCGGTTCCCCGCCTGACATGGTTCGTAGCATCCCGTCGCACAGGACCCGCCCATTCGCACGCCTTGTTACACAAGCGTTGATACTATTATAATATAAATTTCTCAATTTTACAATAGGGAAAATTTAATTTGTTAAAAAATTTATAAATTGTTGAAAAATATTCATAATGATGTTATAATTATGCTGTATATTTATAATTAAAGGTGGTTACCGAATGAAAGAATTAGAGATATCTGCGCTTTTTTCGCTTGAAAACACTATCAGCGCTCCTATTTTTGAAGGGAAAAAATACCCTTTTGAGGTGTTGGGTGAAATCGGAGACTTTATTTTGAGTCTCGGAAAGCAATTAGATAAGGAAGTATATGAGCAGGTAAGTGAAAATATCTGGATAGCCAAGGATGCAACGGTTGCGGCGTCAGCAAGTATTACGGGGCCTTGTATCATAGATCGGGGTGCCGAGGTAAGGCATTGCGCTTTCATTCGCGGAAAAGCCATCATAGGAAAAAAATGTGTTGTCGGAAATTCTACCGAGCTTAAAAACGTTATTTTGTTTGACCGCGTTCAGGTGCCGCATTACAACTATGTCGGAGATTCCATTCTCGGCTTTTGCTCTCACATGGGAGCAGGGGCTATCACCTCAAACGTAAAGTCGGATAAAAGCCTTGTGAAGATCAAGGGAGACGGCTTTGTATTGGAAACAGGTCTTAAAAAGGTTGGCGCCATGCTCGGGGATAATGTTGAGATCGGGTGCGGCTCGGTACTCAATCCGGGTACGGTTATCGGTAAGAACAGTAATGTTTATCCGCTTTCTATGGTACGCGGCGTAATAAGCTCCGACAGCATTTACAAAAATGTCGGTGAGGTTGTTAAAAAGTATGGCATTTAAAGAAAAATGGGATATTGTTGATGAACAGGGCAGACCGAGCGGCAGAACCATGCTTCGCGGAGATAACAGCCTGCGTCCCGGAGAATATCATCTTGTAGTTCATATATGGGTGGTCTCCGATACAGGAGAATTCTTGATACAGAAGCGTTCTGCCGATAAAAAGCTTATGCCGGGTGAATGGGCGGCAACGGGCGGAGCCGCCGTATCAGGGGAGGATTCTTTTACTGCGGCACATCGTGAGCTTTATGAGGAGCTTGGAATATTTACCGAGCGTTCCTCACTTAAAAGACTTACCCGTTTTAAACGCAGAAACTCTTTGCTTGATGTCTGGCTTAC
>JAFPCJ010000021.1 GCA_017423885.1 Clostridia bacterium
AGTCATAAAGCCGATAAGAGCATTTTTACCAAGGCTTATTTCACCGTTACAGGTTGCGGGGCCGTCGGCAATAACCTCACCCTTTTTAATCTGCTGACCCTCGTTTACAATGGGGCGCTGATTAATACAGGTACCGTGGTTAGAACGAATAAACTTAATAAGCTCATACTCATCTATTTCGCCGTTGTTTGCACGGATACGGATAGTGTCTGCACCGACGAATGCAACAGTACCTGCACGCTTTGCAAGAACTACAACACCCGAGTCGACCGCAGCCTTGTATTCCATACCTGTAGCAACTATCGGATTTTCGGGCTTGAGAAGCGGAACAGCCTGCTTCTGCATGTTAGAGCCCATGAGAGCACGGTTGGTATCGTCATTCTCAAGGAAGGGGATCATAGCGGTGGCGACCGATACGACCATCTTCGGAGAAACGTCCATAAAGTCAGCCTTGGTCTTATCTATCTCTTGGAAGCTGTCACGGAAACGAACGTGAACCTTATCACGGGCAAAGGTACCGTCTTCATTAAGCGGCTCATTTGCCTGTGCTACTACATACTCGTCCTCTTCGTCAGCAGTCATGTAGCGGACCTCGTCGAGAACTCTTCCGGTCTCCTTATCGATAGGACGGAACGGAGTTTCAATGAAGCCGTATTTATTTATCTTCGCAAAGGTTGCAAGATAGGAGATAAGTCCGATATTAGGACCTTCAGGAGTCTCGATAGGACACATACGACCGTAGTGGGTATAGTGAACGTCACGAACCTCGAAGGATGCACGGTCACGTGAAAGACCGCCGGGACCGAGAGCCGAAAGACGGCGCTTATGAGTAAGCTCGGAAAGCGGATTGGTCTGATCCATGAACTGCGACAGCGGAGAGGAGCCGAAGAACTCCTTGATAGCGGCAGTAACCGGACGGTTATTAATAATGGATACAGGTGTAATATTCTCGGAATCCTGCGACTGCAGAGTCATCTTCTCGCGGATAACACGCTCCATACGTGAGAAGCCGATGCGGAACTGGTTCTGCAAAAGCTCACCGACAGAACGGATACGGCGGTTACCGAGATGGTCGATATCATCGGTAGTACCTATATCATAGGGCAGACCCATGAAATAGTTGACCGATGCCATGATATCATCAAGAGTGATATGCTTGGGTATCAGCTCGTCCGCACGCTCAATAAGGGCAGCGCGGATGTCCTCTTTAGACTCGCTGTTCTCAATTATATCCTTAAGGCAAGCAAAGGAAACGCGCTCATTGATGCCCTCGCGGTCAAGCTCTTCAAGCTCCTCGGCGGTAAAGTCAACAAAATCAGAAAGCTCTACCATACCGTTAGAAAGGATCTTAAACTCCTGCTCGTTATCGGCAAGGCGGATATATACCGCCAAAACGCCCTTACGCTCAAGCTCCTCTGCCTTGCTCTTGGAGATCTTCTCTCCTGCCTCGGCAATTATCTCGCCTGTCATCGGATCCACTACATCGCGGGAAAGCACCTGCGAACGTATACGTGCACCGAGAGCAAGCTTCTTATTATATTTATAGCGACCTACGCGGGAGATATCATAGCGGTGAGCATCAAAGAAAAGCTGCTCAAGATATATCTTTGCTCCCTCGATGGTTACAGGCTCATTAGGACGAAGCTTCTTATATACTTCAATAAGAGCATCCTCTGTATTCTTGGTCTCATCGGCATCGAAGGTTGCAAGCATTTTCTCCTCTTCACCGAGTGCCTCGCGGATCTCATGGTTGGTATTAAAGCCCAACGCGCGGACAAAGGTAGAAATAGGAAGCTTACGGTTTTTATCGATACGCACCGACAGCACATCATTCACCGAGGTCTCATACTCAAGCCAAGCGCCGCGGTTAGGAATGATGGTGGATGTGAAGAGTCTTTTTCCGCTCTTCTCATCGATATGCATATCAAAATACACGCCCGGTGAACGAACGAGCTGTGATACGATGGCACGCTCCGCACCGTTAATGATAAAGGTGCCCGACTCTGTCATGAGCGGGAAATCTCCCATATATACTTCGCTTTCCTTGATCTCGCCCGTCTCTTTATTAAGCAGACGCGCGGTGACATGAAGCGGAGCTGCATAGTTGGTATCACGCGCTTTACATTCAGTCACATCATACTTGGGCTCACTGTCAAGACGGTAATCAATAAAGCTGAGCACAAGATTTCCGCTGTAGTCGGTAATCTCCGACATATCCTTGAACACCTCGCGCAGACCGTCAGTCACGAACCAGTTGTATGAGTCCTTCTGGATCTCAATGAGATTAGGCATATCAATAACCTCATTGATCTTCGAGAATGTCATACGAGTGTTTTTACCCATTTGAACAGGTTTTACCATTGCTGTTTGCTCCATAGGTTCACAATCACTCCTCCATATATTTTACGGTACTGTAGATACCGCAAGAGAAACAAATTTCAGGGCTTTTGTGCATTTTCAACGAATTCTTTCCGCAAAAAGGCGCACAATCCCCCATCTTTATTTGTGAATTATTATTATATAGCAAAACTCGCCAATAGTCAAGTACTTTTTTTGAAATTTTGAATATTTTTTCAAAGAAGAAAATAACCTGTACTTTTCAGGCAAAGGATGTTACAGTTGATTCTCTTTTTGATGAATAGAATAACGGGTCTGTCGCGGAAATGACAGACCCGTTATTTATTTTAAAAGAATTTAGAAATATATCCTTGCACCCATATTACCAAAAGAATAACCGGAAGTATATACTTCATATAAACGCGCAAGAATTTCGGGAACTTCAAGCCTTTTCCCGTATTGACCTCATCAAGGAAATTCTTCCATCCCCAGCCATGCTTATTGTTGCAACAGAACAAAACGTAAACAAGCGAACCGAGCGGCAGAATGTTATTGCTGATAATAAAGTCCTCAAGAACGAGAATAGTGCTTCCCTTTCCGAGCGGCTCAACAAAAGAAATCAGATTAAAGCCGAGCGCACAAGGCAATGAAAGCACAAGCACACCGATAAGATTTACGGCACACGCCTTTTTACGGCTCCAGCCCCATTTATCCATTGAGCAGGATATAATGTTTTCAAACACAGCAACAACCGTAGACATTGCCGCAAATATCATAAAGAGGAAGAAAAGCGTTCCCCATATTCTTCCGCCCGACATTTCCTTGAAAACATTGGGAAGCGTCTGAAATATAAGTCCCGGTCCCGCATTGGGAGTAATATCATAAGCAAAGCAGGACGGAATTATGATAAGTCCCGCCATAAAGGCTACAAAGGTATCGAGAATAGCAATGGACATGGATTCACCCATAAGTCTGCGTTCTTTTGTTATATAGCTTCCGAAAATTGCCATAGAGCCCATACCTATCGAAAGCGTAAAGAAAGCCTGTCCGAGCGCGGCAAAGATCACTTCACCAAAGCCCACATCAAGCATCTTTTTGAAATTCGGCACAAGATAATACTTAATTCCCTCACCTGCGCCATCAAGTGTGACCGCGCGAACAGCAAGCACCGATATTATGGCAAGCAGTGCCAGCATCATGACCTTGGTGATTTTTTCAACGCCCTTTTCAAGTCCGAGTGAGCATATAACAAATCCCAAAATAACAGCAAGCGCCATAAAACCTACGACCGCAATAGGATCGGCAGTAAGCGCATCAAATTGCGAGGTGACCTGATCGGTGGTCATATCGGCAGTAAAATCACCGCGAAGCATTTTAAAGAAGTATGCAAACATCCAGCCTGTAACGGTAGTATAAAACATCATAAGCAGATAATTGCCTGCAAAGCCTGCCCAACCGAAATGATGCCATTTTGTACCCTTTGGCTCTAATTTTTCAAAGGAAGTCATTATACTTGCCTTGCTCGCTCTGCCGACCGCAAATTCCATCGACATTATAGGCAGACCGAACACAACAAGAAACAAAAGATATATAAGTATGAACGCCGCGCCGCCGTACTGACCGACTATATACGGAAATCTCCATACATTACCAAGTCCTATAGCACAGCCCGCTGATATAAGTATAAACCCGAGTCTCGAACCAAACTTTTCTCTTTCCATCTCAAACGCTCCTTAAATATTCAAGTATCCCTTAAGCAGCTTAAGGGTGTTGAAAACGCCGTCAATATGACTGCGCTCATAGCCATGACTTGCATACACGCCTGCGCCTATAAGACCGTGACGTATATCCGCTCCGCCGCGAAGCGTAGCCTCAACATCCGAGCCGTAAAAAGGATAAACATCCACGGCATAATCTGCATTCTCACGCTTTGCGGCATCTATAAGTGCGCCGACCGTTTTATATGAATACGGTCCTCCCGAATCCTTGGCGCATATTGATACCTGCCGTTCCGTACAGTTGAGTCCGTCCCCGACACAACCCATATCAACGCTTATCGCTTCAGTCACTCCTGAAGGCACCGATGCCGAGCCGCCGTGTCCTACTTCTTCATAGACCGTAACATGAATATATGTTTTTCTCGGAAGATTAATATTATTATCACTTATATACTTTGCAAAGCCGAGCAGGATGCCTACCGAAAGCTTATCATCCAAAAAACGGCTCTTTATATAGCCTGACTCCGTAATTCTTGTCCGCGGCTCAAAGCAGACTATATCCCCTATTTCGATGCCAAGCGCTCTTGTGTCCTCTGCTGAGTGCACATCTTCATCGAGCACTATCTCGCAGTTCTTAAAATCACGCTTTGTTTCAGCATACTCTCCGTTCACATGCACCGAAGCGTTGCAAAGCTGAAGTGTACCCTCATAAACCTTGCCGCCACGGGTATAGACCCTGACATTTTCAGTCTCACCGTTTTCTGCGCGCATACCTCCGAGCGGGGTTATCTTAAGCCGTCCGCCCGACTTTATCTCGCAGACCATTCCGCCGAGCGTATCTGCATGCGCCTCGAGTAAAAGTGCATCGTTATCATTCTCACCGCCAAGTGCCACCGTAACGCCGCCCTTTACGGTAAAGTCCGCCTTAAATCCAAGGCTCTCAAATTCACTCTTCACATACTGCGCCACCGCATCGGTAAAGCCCGTAGGACTGTCGATCGCGAGAAGCTCCTTTGTTTTCTCAACAGCATATTTTGCATATTCTATATTCATACAGCCGTTCCTTTCTATTCACTCGGATGCGGCAGACTCCAATGGTAGCGTGCCGCAAATAATCTCAATACAACTATTATTGCCGCGCCCGAAATCATCGCCATAGTCTCCCCGATAATTCCGTATAGCAAAACACATACAAGCGCGCCTATCAGCGAAGCCGTAGCATAAAAATGCTTTACAAAGATATACGGCGTATTTCCCGAAAATACATCTCGCATAACTCCGCCGCCAACACCTGTTACTATTCCGACGAACACAAGCAGGAAAATACTGTTTTCCCGTGACAGCTCATAAGCGCGCTGTATTCCTACCACGGTAAAAACTCCAAGTCCGACAGAATCCATAACCAGATTTATTTTCTCAAAAAGCTGTTGCTTTTTTGAAATAATGCGTCTGACCACAGGAAAAAACACGATGACCGAGGTAACTATTGCGACCAAGGCATATATCGGATTTTGAAAGGTGGCAGGCGGCGTCAGTCCGAGCACGAGATCACGGATCACTCCGCCTCCCACGGCAGTAGTGAGTCCGAGTATGACCACACCGAAGATATCCATTTGCTTTTTAAGCGCCGTAAACGCGCCTGAAAGTGCAAAGGACACTGTACCGATAAGCTCAAATATCAAAAGCAAGATATCCGACATTTTTCCACTCCTTTTTTATCTAGAGTATTATATCATGAAAGATATATTTTTTCAAGAAATGAAGTATTTTTTTAAATTTGACATTTTTTGTTAAAAACATAACAATATTTAACGCTCAAAAATGCTTGTAATTAGTTAAATAATATAGTATTATAATATAAAT
>JAFPCJ010000022.1 GCA_017423885.1 Clostridia bacterium
CAATGAAGATGCTCCAGATCGGAGGGTATAAGCAGACCTACGCCCTTGGGAGACTTTAAATCGGGCATCTTGCTTTTATTTTCTGCGAAAACCTCCGGATTTGACAGGAATTTCGCATGATCCACAAGTTGACGGTTACCGTTTTTCTTCTCTATCACAGCCATTATCTTAGAAGTGAATATTTCACCGTGACGCGAGTCTATATCTCTAAGCTCGCTGATAGGAAATTCAATACAAAATTCCTTTTTGCGAGGTGCCTCGATCGAGGCAAACGGCGGTAAACGCCAATAATCTGCAACCGTTTCATCGGTGTAAAGCGGAATATCATAAAATGCAATCTTATTTATCTCGCTAAGCTTTACATTTGAAATTTTTCCTTTGACAATAAGTCTTTGACAATCTTCGCTCAAGGATGCCGAAAAAACACTTCCGGCAAATCCGTCATCATAATAATCCCACAGCATATGTCTGCTTCCTTTCGTTATTTTCTTATCTCAAAATGCATCGGTGAGCACATACCCTGCTTTTGCAGAACATAGTGTCCTTTAAAATATATTTCCTCCATGCAGGGCTCAAAGGTGTTTTTGCGGTTGAACACATACTTGATCTCAAGACTGTCATTACCGCGAGCCAATTCGGTGATATCGGCTTCCAGCGGATAAAATGCGATGATCTCACTATCAGTACCGTTTGAGACCCTGATACATGCCGCTTCCGCCGCATCGGTCACTATCCAAAGTCTTTCCTCCACGGAAAGCTGCGGAACCTGCACCGTATAAGAAACTCCGGCACCGTAAAACGGCATTCCCTGCTCGGTTATATCACCTAAAGCAAGGCTTTCGGGAAGAGCCGTAATTATCGGGATCTCATCCTCGTTAATACTTACTCCGAAATCGCCTATCAAAAACGGATATTCGAGGTTCACATCATATCGATAGCCGGTCTTCATAGTAAGTACATTTGAGCCGACGGTGAGGATATCTGCATCTATATCAAATACCGTAAAGCAGGAATCTATCCAAAAGTCCTCCGAGCTTTCAGTGATAGTATATCCGTTTAGCTGTATCTCAAAATTCTCCGGTATTTCCACAACAAGCTGTATTTTTTTTGGAGCCTGCTGAACTATAAAATTAAAATTCATAGTAAGCTCGCAAAGCTCGGGATAGGTCTGATCTTTCGTAAACCATGGCTGGAGCATTTCGCCTGAACGTGGCTTCAAGCCCACCGTCTCGCGAATATACTTATCCTCATCTATGACATCGCGATGGCAAGTATATTCGTCGCCGTTTATCGAATAATCCATAAAATTCAGTGTACATACATTAGGCTCATCAAGGCAATATTTCATTTTTTCGGGCAGCTCAACACTTCTGATAAGCTCGCCTCTTCCCGAATCCTCAAGAAGACCGCGATCGGTATCCGCAACGAAAATACAAAGCTCCTCGCTCGGTGCGAAATCATATGTAAAGCTGATGGGATCGCCCTTTGTCAAAAGCGTTACCGAGCCGTCACGCACATTCCACTTTTCACAGCAGCCGCCTAATGAGAGGTTGACTGTGCACTCCTTGAACCCTTGATTACGGTCAACGTTAAGCAGCATGACGCGGTATCCGTTCTCGCCTTTTCCGATCTGCGCAAAAATCTTTCCGGCATTTCGTCCATCCTTCAGGGTTACATTTACCATACTGCTTCCGAGCGCTTTGACTATCTCCTCCTCTTCATAAGGGATATGTGTTATGGTCATATCCTTTATTGACTCATCCGGAAGAGCATCACAATATGATGGGAATTCACCTGCAACTACTATATATCCGCCTGCCTCCGAAAACTCTTTAAGCAGCTTTACGGTCGAGGGACGTAGTGTTTCAACACCGGATATGAGCAGCTTTTCATATACCGCCTCTCCTATCCTCAAAACCGCATTGTCTCCGAGCCTTTCGACCGACGCGTATCTCGCGATTATATCTTCGTCGCCGTAATCAAAATCAAACCGATGAGAGCAAAGTATATTAAACAGGTCAAAATACCGCTGTTCTATCGCGTGAACATATTCATCATTAGTTCCCAGCGTTTGAGACCATCTAGCATGAATATGCATCCAAACGCTTTCTATCGGATTCAGAACCAAAATATTGCAAACCGGAGCTCCCTTTTCCATAAAGGTGTTTATACGGGCATAGTAATCCTCGATATAATGATATTCCCTGTGCCAAGCCGACTGACCTGAAATACTGGACGGATAATCTCTCTTGCAGTCACCCTTCATCCAATACCAACTCAGATGCGGACAGCGCAGCGTAATTCCAAAAAGCGCCTGCCAGTCTCCTATCGCCTTATACTCCTTAAAACGGAGATGCCAGCCGGTACAGCCGTATTCCTCGCTGAGTATCTCTTTTTGACCTAACTGTCTCGCGGTCGAAACGACCTGCTTTGCGATCCAATAAAGTTCATTATATGTACCTAAGGTATCAACGCCCGGCACATCAAAATATTCATAGCCCCTCTGCAGGGAACCCATCATACAGCTTTGAGCAGTCAGAGTGTCCTCGTGGAGAAGATGTCCCGTGAGCTTCATTCCGTGCTCATGGCACCATTCCTGAATAGGCTTCAGAAAATTATTGATAAACAGCCTTTCTATCGTCCGCATATAATGCAGCTTTACCTGACTTATAGATTCTCCGTTCTTCTGCAAAAACAGTTCAGGAAGATAATCC
>JAFPCJ010000023.1 GCA_017423885.1 Clostridia bacterium
ATGCCTTTCCGCTCTTGCGGTCGGTAAGCGAGATATTAAGATCCTTTGTACCGAGCGAAAGTATATATTTATCATTCTCGGCAACCGCCTTAAATTCATCGGTAAGATCTATCGCCTGTGTTTTACTTGGAATCTCAACAGCCATGCTTTTATTCTTTATAAGCTCATCTACGGTACTGCCGCAGCCGCTCAAGGTAAGGATGCAGACTATAAGTAATGCAAGAATTCTTTTCAATTTGTTCACAAAGTCTGCCTCCTATCTCATTGAAATTTCCTTAAATACGGAATGAACGAAGCCTATGATCTCCTGCAACAGACTGAAGAAGAGCAAGCATATAAACAGTATTACCGCAACTGCTACAATTGTAAGCAGCAATGTTGCTATCGTTTTTGCCCATGAATATTGATGCACTTCCTTAATTCCCATGACCACAAGCGCAAAGGTCCAAAGAAAGGCAATTCCCTGAATAAGCGTTACATAAGCCGCCTCATCAAGCGATAGGAATTGTGTTGCAACCGCCAAAATGGGTGTTATGATGATAAGCGGCAGTAACGAATATCCCACCACGCAGAATATATCACGCATGTTGCCCTTACCGTCAAGCAAGGTAGTAATAGACCAGTTAGCAATTACAAGTAATGCTATCGGCACTGCTACCACAGCGAATTGGAAGCCGATATTCATAGGCGTTCCATAAGCACTGTTAAATAGGAATGCTCGCATCTGGCGGTCAAACAACGTTACAAGGAAATATATAAACATGAACATTGCCGCCGCTATGGCACTTCCGCGTTTTTCAAAGCGGATATTCCAGAAATTGTCGGTAGGATGCCACATGGTACTGTATGCAAGCTTGAAGTTCTTTTTAAGGAACGGTTCATCTGAATCGGGAGTATAGAAAGCATCAAGAATATGTATCTTGGCGCGCTTTTTGGCGCGGTAAACTATAAATGCCGCTATCGCTCCTACCACCAAAACCAATATCAAAACAATTATGGGAAAGTTTGCGCTTGCCTGTTCCTGACGGTATTTTACAAATGCCTTGGAATACTGCTCGGAAGCGCCTGCCGCCTTAAACAATTCCATAGCTTCCTTGTAGTTATGCATACGGTATTGGCAAAAGCCTGCCTTCTCATAAGCAAGACTGAAGTTACCGTTGGTCTTAAGCACCTGCTGCCACAGCTTATAGTCTTCCTCGTATTCGCCGTCCTTATAAAGCTCAAGCGCTTTAGCAAGAAGCGCGGCATACTCGGTGCTCTTGTATATGGTAATGCTCTTCATACCGCGGTCGAGAACGAGTATCTCTTCCCCATTTACGCAAAGCGCCGAAGGGTCTGCAAAGGCTCCGACCTGATTTGTATTGCTGTCACCGAACAGATAAAGAAGATTTCCTTCTTCATCATAGGAGAAAACTCTGCCCTCGTTGCTGTCGAGTATAAAATACTGTCCGTTCTTTCCTGCCGCTATATCAACAAAGTTAGAGGGAGAAATCTCGTAGATATGATCACCCTGAACCTTAAGCTCACCCTCGATGAGAACATTATCGCCCGACGGATTAAGACGTTTGACACGCGAATCAGCATCCGAAGCGGCTGTTACGGTATAGATAAAGCTGCTTTCATCAAGCGAAACATTATGATATTCAAGCGGAACTATCTTGCTGAGCTGGGAAAGCTGGGCATCGGTAAAAATGCGTCTCCAAAGCAGTTCAAACGCCGAAACAGTCGTTTTATTGCTTCCGATATATCCGTAGAATTCACCCTCGGAGGATATCTCGATAATTCCTTCAAGTGCCGCCTCTGCAACGATGTAAATGCTACCGTTGGGGCTTACGGCAAGCTTGTTGGGCTTGAAAACGAATTCATCGGTAAGAACGTCGCCCTTGATCTCATTTATCTCGCGGACAAATTCACCGTTCTCGGCATTAAATATTGCAATTCGTTTGTTTCCCGTATCTGCAACGTAAAGAAGCCCCTCAAGCACGCATATTCCGCGAGGGATATAAAGTCCCGCCTTGCTTTGTTCCTTATTCGCATCAAGGGTATAACGCAAATTCCACTCCTTATCAAAGGAATAAAGCTTATCGAGCTTGGAATCTACTATATAAAAGTTACCCTTATCGTCTACAAACAAATCCTCGGGAGTATTGAGTTCTATGCCGAGATCGTTTGCGAATAAAACTTTTTTTGGAGTATAGGCATTGGGTGCAGATGTGGAAACTATGGTTCCGTCATTATTCTGCGCGTAATTATAAGAGCCAAATGGAGCAGCCGAAGCAGTAAGACCGAGGCTCATTATTACACACCCGATCAAGAAAAAAGTAATTATCCTTTTCATGCCGCTCCCCCTTATTCCTTAATGCCCGAGGTGCCCATAGCGTTTATCATTCTTGCCTGAGAGAACAGGAAAACGATAACGGGTACTATAAGCATAAGCACCGAGCCTGCCTGTGCCGCGCCCTGCTTAAGCATGTTGCCCGCCAAAATCCCAATC
>JAFPCJ010000024.1 GCA_017423885.1 Clostridia bacterium
ATAACATCAAGAGTGCAAAACGTATGGTTGAGCGCGTTAAACCCGAAGTTTGGGACGTTTTAGAGGAAGTTATCAAAGAACATCCTGTTCTCTTAAACCGTGCTCCTACACTTCACAGACTGGGTATTCAGGCATTCGAGCCTGTTCTTGTTGAGGGTAAAGCATTAAAGCTTCATCCTCTGGTTTGTACCGCTTACAATGCCGACTTCGACGGTGACCAGATGGCGGTTCACGTTCCGCTTTCGGCAGAGGCTCAGGCAGAGGCACGCTTCCTTATGCTTGCCGCAAATAACCTGTTAAAGCCTTCCGACGGTAAGCCGGTTGCAGTTCCCACTCAGGATATGGTACTCGGTTCATATTATTTAACTCTTGTTAAGGCAGATGAAAAGGGTACAAATAAGGTATTCAGAGATAAAAATGAAGCTGTTATGGCTTATAATGACGGTGCTATAGGACTTCACGCTCCTATCAGAGTCCGTATGACAAACGAAGAGGGTAGAAGCGGTCTCATTTGGTGTACTGTAGGCTTTATAATCTTTAATGAGTCAATTCCTCAGGATCTTAACTTTGTTGACAGAACAGATCCTGCTCATGAATTTGACCTTGAATGGTCCTTCTCACTTAAAGACCCTTCAAAGAATACGGTTGAGAGTAATGACGATATAATCCAGAACAAGGTTGGTAAAAAGCAGCTTGGAAAGATAATTGACCGTTGTATTGATATCCACGGAACAAGCAAATCCTCTATTGTTCTTGATAATATTAAGGCTACTGGCTTCAAATATTCTACAAAGGGTGCTATTACAGTTGCCGTTATCGACGCTGTAATTCCTCCCGTTAAAAAGGATATCCTTGCCGACGCTGAAAAGCAGATAGACTTTGTAAACCGCGATTACCGCAGAGGTCTTATCAGCAATGAAGAGCGCAGCCGCCATGTTATTGAAATATGGAACAAAGCAACCGAGGATGTTGCGGACGCTCTTAAGGGTAACCTTGATGAGTTCAACCCTATCTTTATGATGGCAGACTCAGGTGCGCGTGGTTCTATGAGCCAGATCCGTCAGCTTGCAGGTATGCGCGGACTTATCGCAAATACCGCAGGTAAGGTTATCGAGGTTCCTATCCGTGCTAATTACCGTGAGGGTCTTAACGTACTTGAATACTTTATCTCCTCCCGCGGTGCGCGTAAGGGACTTGCTGATACAGCGCTCCGTACCGCGGACTCAGGTTACCTAACCCGCCGTCTTGTTGACGTTGCGCAGGATGTTATCGTTCGTGAGGATGACTGCGGAACCGAAGAGGGTCTTACCGTTTCCGATATTAAGGACGGCAACCACATTCTCGAAACCCTTGAGGAACGCCTTGCAGGCCGTTACCTTATGCATCCGGCTGTTGATCCGGCTACCGGTGAGGTTATCTGTGATAACGACCATATGATGACCAGGGAGGATGCCAAGAGAATTGTTGATGCAGGCATAACCAGCATTGAAATCCGTTCAATACTGACCTGCCACAGCCACCACGGCGTATGTAAGAAGTGCTACGGCGCCAACCTTGCTACCAATAAGCCTGTTACAACCGGCGAGGCTGTAGGTATAGTTGCGGCTCAGTCTATCGGAGAGCCTGGTACTCAGCTTACAATGCGTACCTTCCATACAGGCGGTATCGCAAGTACAGAGGATATTACACAGGGTCTTCCTAGAGTTGAAGAGCTGTTTGAGGCGCGCAGACCTAAGCGTTGCGGTGTTATCGCAAAGATTAACGGCCGTGTCCGCCTTGTTGAAGAAAAGAAGAGCAATGTTATCGTTATTACTAACGATGAGCTTGCCACCGAGGAAAAGGTTATTATTCCTTACGGAGTAAGATGCCTTGTTCAGGACGGTGATGAGGTAAAGGCAGGAGATATGCTCATCCCCGGAGCTAAGTATCCTCAGGATATACTTGAAGCTCAAGGGCCTGAAGCAGTTCAGGAGTATATAATTGCTGAAATTCAGAACGCTTACCGTACACAGGGTGTTGATATCAACGACAAGCACATTGAGGTTATCGTTCGTCAGATGATGCGCAAGCTTCGCATTATTGACAGCGGTTCAACAAACCTGTTGCAGAATGTAAGCTATGAATATAAGGATATTGCGGAGGCTAATCGCGAAATTGAGGAGCGTATTGCCGCCGGTGAAGAGGGACTTCGCAAGGCAACCTACAGGGCAACACTGCTGGGTATCACAAAGGCTTCTCTTGCAACCGAATCCTTCCTGTCCGCCGCATCCTTCCAGGAGACAACCCGCGTTCTTACCGAAGCCGCTATTAAGGGTAAGGTAGACCCGTTGTTCGGTCTTAAGGAAAATGTTATTATCGGTAAGCTTGTACCTGCAGGTACAGGTATGAAGAGCAAGGAAATCAATCCCGAGGATGAAATAGCATCCGCTGATGAGTTTGTATTGCCAAACACAGAGGAAATGGTTGATTTTGATGCTGAAACCGTATATGTAACAGCAGAATAAGCTATAAAACAATATAAAAGCCCGTATTTTGTCAGTAAACTATTGACAAGTACGGGCTTTTATGATAAAATGTTAAACTGTATGGGAATGCGCTTTCCCGTCAATAATTAATTGAGGAGGTGTAATTAGTGCCTACGTTTAACCAGTTGGTTCGCAGCGGCCGTGATGTAGTTGAGAAGAAGGCTAAGGCTCCGGCTCTTCTTAAGGGTTACAACTCTATGAAGCGTCAGCTTACAGATCATGATTCTCCTCAGAAGCGCGGCGTATGTACCGCAGTTAAGACTTCCACACCTAAGAAGCCTAACTCTGCTCTCCGTAAAATTGCGAGAGTTCGTCTTTCCAACGGAATTGAGGTTTCGGCTTACATTCCCGGTATAGGACATAACTTGCAGGAGCACAGCGTTGTTCTTATTCGTGGAGGACGTGTTAAGGACCTTCCCGGTGTGCGTTACCACATCGTAAGAGGTGCTCTTGATACTCAGGGTGTTGCAAACAGAATGCAGAGCCGTTCTAAGTATGGAGCAAAGCGTCCAAAAACAGGTGCAAAGTAATTTAATTTGAGAAATCTCTACTGCAACGAGCAGTGCTTATATATATAATGAGCCTTGCTTGGTGCAACGGGAAGTTACTCGAGTACCTATGATATCATTACTATGAAGTAGGGAAGCAAAGTGCCAAGAAGAGGCTTTATTGCTAAACGAGAGGTATTGGCGGATCCGGTTTACAATTCTAAGATTGTTACTCGCCTTATCAACAACATTATGCTTGACGGTAAGAAGGGTGTAGCTCAGAAGATTGTTTACGGCGCATTTGACATTATCAGTGAAAAAACAGGTAAAGACCCCATTGAAGTATTTGAGGCTGCCATGGAAAATGTTATGCCTCAGTTAGAGGTTAAGGCTGTCCGTAAGGGCGGTGCTACCTATCAGGTACCTTTTGAGGTTAGACC
>JAFPCJ010000025.1 GCA_017423885.1 Clostridia bacterium
GCAGGCAAAATCATTCCGGCATAGGTATCAACGAGACCTATTTTAGCGAAAATTATGAAGCGTGGCACGGTAGTGACCGAACCCGAAAACATAAGTGAAAAGACGATCATACTGAATATGAACTTACTGCCCGGGAAAGGTATTTTTGAAAGTGAGTAGGCGCAGAGCGAAGCCAGAATGATCTGACCTGCGGCGGCTACCGCTGTCATAAATATTGTGTTGAAAACGTAACGCAGAAAGGGCATTGTCGTTTCTGCAACGAGCGTAAAGAGGTTATGAAAATTACCGAAGGTGGGGTTCTGCGGAAAAAGTGTCGGGGGAAATTTATACAGCTCCTCCATCGGTTTCAGAGCATTACCAACGATATAAACGACAGGCAGTATCATAAAAACACCGAGAAGCGCAATAACGAAAACGGTTACTATATCACCCGATACACCTCGGTTGATTCGCCGTTTTAGCTTTATAGTCATTTATATCACCTGCCGATTCTGTTAATAAATTTCTTAAAGAGAGAGTTTGTGCCGACCATAAGCACAAAAAGGATCACCGCCATTACGCATGCCATACCTTGATCGAGTCTTATGTTGGAATAGTCGAGCATGTGAAGATGTATGGTATGTGCCGCATAGTTGGTACTGGGGTTTCCAAAAAGGTCTGCACTGACCGCGCCTACTTCAAATGCGCCCGTGATAGAGGTCAGCGCCGTAAACATCATTTGAGGCTTCAAAGACGGTAAGGTTATATACCAAAGCTCTTGCACACGGTTTTTGATGCCGTCTATCGCCGCCGCTTCGTAGAGTGAACGGTCAAGTCCTCTGAATGCTGCAACGAATGACAAAAAGCCTGTACTGAGGCTGCTCCAAAGAGACACGATCACAAGAATTACAAACATATACTTTGTATCTTCAAGCCACTGCACAGGTGAGCTTATTAGACCGAGATCGCCAAGAAAACTGTTTACGATACCGTAAGCATCACCGCTGAATATTATCTGCCAGATCGCGGTAAGACCGCCCGTGAGTGAGGGGGCGTAAAATAAAAACGTGAGGGCAGCTCTTGTTCTCGGCGAATAGTCATTTATCATCCACGCTACAAATATACAGCCGAGCATTGAAACAGGGGCATAAATGCAGGCGAAAAGAATTGTGTTTTTAAGTGCCGTCAGGAAGGTTTCATCCTCTAAAAAGAGCATCAGATAATTGTCGATTCCCACAAATTCAGGGGCTTGCACTACATCGTAACGGGTAAAGCTGAGACCTATCGCCATAAGTACGGGAATCACCGTAAAGGTGAAGAAAAGAAGCAGGAAGGGCAGCGCAAAGAATATTGATACCCTATGCTTTCTGAAACCCTTTATAAAGCTGTTATTCAAGGCGTTGTTCCCTCCTTATTTATCTAAATCAAACCACTTTATCTTATAGGCTATCTCGGCATCGATCACCTTTGCGTATCTTTGCAGAGCATCACCCGGTATTTCATTGCGGTATATAACCGCCGCAATGGCATTATTAACATGACGGTTCATATAATAGCTTCCCGGTACGGCAGGTATACCGACAAGCGCCGCTTCGGTATTATCGATAAGCTCGGTCATTTCATCATTCCAACCGAGCATTCTGAACGCCTCCGTATTTGCCGACATAAGCCGTTCGCTTCTGCCGAGAACCATTTCATAATTTCGTGAAAGTTCGATCTGCACCTCTGTAGAGGTCTTCCACTTTAAAAATTCCCAGCAAGGATCTGCTTTCTCCTTTGAAATAA
>JAFPCJ010000026.1 GCA_017423885.1 Clostridia bacterium
GATACCGCAGGCTCGCTTGCTATTTCTATTGCCCTTTGCTGATTTATTCCGAAAAACTGAAGGATAATGATGTACGGATAAAACCAATAGTCAGTTACAAACGCCAAAATTATCATGGGTATTCCGCAATAAATCGCCGCTTTTCTGATTGCTGACTTCTCATGGTGAAGCAGCACGGTTTGAGGATAATAATTTGAATTGTATATAGGGGGCTGTCCGCCTGACGGATATTGATACATAAAATATCTGCCTTTCTTTATATCTTTTTGAGCATCCCCGCACGAAAGCAGGGATGCTCTCTTTTACCCCTTATTT
Organism: Clostridia bacterium; assembly: GCA_017423885.1. Next base: position 316 of record JAFPCJ010000026.1, read on the forward strand.
TATTCTTCCGCTACGGGAGCATCTGCTTCGGCTATTTCTGCCGCAGTCTCCTCTGCTCCTTCCAACGAGGAAGCGTCCGCCGCTTCGGGAGTATCGGTAATTTCGGCCTCGTCATGCTCTGCCTTTGCAACCGAGAGAACCTTTTCTCCCTCGGCAACCTTCATTACCCGAACACCCTTTGCAGGACGGGATATTTCAGAAATATCTCCAACGAATATTCTTATGATAATGCCGTTTGAAGCCATCATGATAAGATCCTCGTTATCCTCTACAGGCAATACGGCTGCCACATCGCCGTATTTCTCAACGCGGTAATTCTTTATTCCCTTACCGCCGCGGGACTGCAGACGGTAATTTGAAATAGGACTGATTCTTCCGTAGCCTGTTTCGGTAACGGTAAGTATCTTTGTATCTTCACGGCAAAGCGCCATGTCAACGATATAATCGCCCTCGCGAAGAACTATAGACTTAACACCTCTTGCAGTTCTTCCCATTGCGCGGACATTATTTTCATCAAAGCGTATTGCCATACCCTTCTTGGTAGATACAAGCAGATTTTCGTTACCCGTTGTCATACGGACAAAGCCCAGCTCATCGCCCTCATCAATAGAAAGCGCAATAATACCGTTTCTTCTTGTGTTCTTGAATTCGGACAGACGGGTACGTTTGATAATACCCTTCTTGGTTATCATGGTGATAAAGCGTTCTTCCTCGTCCTTAACGGTAGTAGGCAGAATAACGGTGATCTTTTCCTCGGGCATAAGCGGAATTACATTTATAATGTTAAGTCCCTTACTGTTGCGGCTTCCAACAGGAATTTCGTAAGCTTTTAAGCGATAAACACGTCCGAGATTTGAGAAAAGCATAATAGTATCATGCGAGGAACAGACAAACATATTTTCAATGGTATCGTCCTCTCGGGTCTTCATACCCGTAATACCTCTGCCGCCGCGATGCTGAACATTATATTCACTCGAAGGCACACGCTTGATGTATCCGCCGACAGTTTTGGTGATAACGCTTTCCTCTTCGGGAATAAGATCCTCGATATCAACCTCACCTGCAACATCGGATATCTCGGTGCGGCGGTCATCAGAGAACTTATCGCGCAGATTGAGCGACTCGGTCTTAACAATATCAAGTATACGCTCATGACTTGCAAGAATAGCATCGCACTCCTTGATGAAATCAAGCTTTTCCTGTAATTCATCCAGTATCTTCTGCTTTTCCATGCCTGCCAACTTACCGAGCTGCATCTGAACTATAGCAGTAGTCTGAATATCGTCAAGTCCGAAGCGGTCGGTAAGAGCCTGCTTACTTTCGGGAATAGTCTTGCTGTTTCTGATTATTGCGATAACCTCGTCAATAAAATCAAGCGCAATTTTAAGACCCTCAAGAATATGAGCGCGCTCTGCCGCCTTTCTGCGGTCAAACTCGGTACGGCGACGGATTATATCGCATTGGAAATCAATGCAGTTCTGCAGCATTTCCTTAAGAGTAAGGACCTGCGGCTTGCCGTTTACTATTGCAAGAAGAATTGCGCCGAATGTGCTCTGCAGAGCAGTATAAGAATATATCTTGTTAAGAACTACCTGCGGATTTGCATCCTTCTTTACATCAACGATTATTCTGATACCGCCGTCACGCTTTGAGGAATAGTCAACAACATCGTCAATTCCCTCTATCTTCTTATCGGCGGCAAGATCGTAAATATGCTTAACAAGGTCCTTTTTACGTACCTTATAAGGAATTTCGGTAATAACTATGCGGAATTTGCCGTTTTTAGTCTCCTCTATTTCTGCCTTTCCGCGGACGATTATCTTACCTCTGCCCGTAGCATAAGCCGCGCGAATTCCGGCGCGTCCCATTATTATACCGCCGGTCGGGAAATCGGGACCCTTGATATACTGACAGATCTCCGAAAGATCAGCCTCGGGATTATCTATCAGACAGCACATACCGTCAATAACCTCACCGAGGTTATGGGGCGGAATTTCGGTAGCCATACCGACAGCAATACCCGATGAGCCGTTTACAAGCAACTGCGGGAAACGGACAGGGAGAACGGTAGGCTCCTTAAGACGGTCGTCATAGTTAGGAGTAAAATCAACCGTCTCCTTATCAATATCATCGAGCATGTGCAGAGAAAGACGGTTCATCTTTGACTCTGTATATCGGTAAGCCGCGGCAGGGTAGCCGTCTATATTACCGAAGTTTCCGTGACCGTCGATAAGCGGATAGCGAAGCGAGAAATCCTGCGCCATACGAACCATAGCATCGTAAACGCTGGCGTCACCGTGGGGATGATAGCGTCCAAGCACTGCACCGACTGTATCGGCGCACTTACGGTATGCCTTATCGGGAGTAAGGTTGTTTTCATACATGGTGTAAAGTATGCGGCGGTGAACCGGCTTCAAGCCGTCACGCACATCGGGAATGGCACGACCTACCAAAACCGACATCGAATACTGTAGCATGCTTGATTTTACTTCATCAACTATTTCAACCGGCAGAATACTTGTTTCTTCACTGCTCGGCCAATATACATTTTCCTGTTTAGCCATTCTCTCTCACCTCTTAAATATCAAGATCGGTAGCAAATACCGCGTTTTCTTCAATAAATCTGCGGCGCGGCTCTACCTCTTCGCCCATGAGCATGGTAAATGTAGCGTCTGCAATCTCGGCATCCGACATATTTACCTGAAGCATTGTTCTGTGCTCGGGATCAAGGGTAGTTTCCCAAAGCTGCTCGGGATTCATCTCACCAAGACCCTTATAACGCTGAACGTCAGCACTTCCGCCGAGTTTTTCTATATATTCAGCCTTTTCTTCATCGGTAAATGCATCAAAATGCTGCTTACCCTTTGAAATTCTGTAAAGGGGCGGCTGTGCAAGATAAATATGACCTGTTTCTATAAGCTCGGGCATATATCTGAAGAAGAAGGTAAGTAAAAGTGTTCTGATGTGGCTACCGTCAACGTCGGCATCGGCCATGATAACTATTTTATCATAGCGAAGCTTTGAAATATCGAAATTTTCACCTATTCCTGTTCCTAAAGCAACTATAACAGGAGTAAGCTTATCATTTCCGTATACCTTATCAACGCGAGCCTTTTCAACGTTGAGCATTTTACCCCAAAGCGGCAAAATTGCCTGATAGGTACTGTTTCTGCCCTCAACTGCGGAACCGCCTGCACTGTCTCCCTCAACGATGAATATTTCGGTCTTTGTGGGGTCATTCGAAATACAGTCGGTAAGCTTTTCAGGCATACGTGTCTTTCCGCCGATACCTGACTTATTACGCTGGGTATCGCGAGCCTTTTGAGCCGCCTCACGCGCAGTAAAGGAAGCAATGGATTTATCGAGAATAATTTTAGCCTCTGCAGGATGGTCCTCAAGATATTCCATCATCTTTTCGGCAACGATATTGTTTACAAGTGTTCCGATAGCAGTATTACCGAGCTTTGCTTTAGTCTGACTTTCAAACTGTGCATCGGTAAGCTTAACGCTGACGACCGCAATAAGACCTTCGTTTATATCGTCACCCTTAAGATTTGCATCATTATCCTTTAAGAACTTGAAGTTTCTGCCGTATTTATTGATTACGCGGGCAAGACTTGTTTTAAAGGAAGATTCATGCGTACCGCCATCTAC
>JAFPCJ010000027.1 GCA_017423885.1 Clostridia bacterium
CCATTTCTACAATAACCAACGCATACAACTTAAAACAAAACTGACTCCGCTCGAAAAACGAAGTCAGTATATTGCTTAAAATTTAATTTTCGCTACCATAGAGCACTTTTTTGCGCTGTCCGCACAAATTGGGGCAGTTCATGACACCGAAAACTCTTTAATTTTTTTAATTATATTACTTATGCAATGCCTTGATCTCGGTCTTGCCGCCCATGTAAGGCTGCAATGCCTTCGGAATCTTAACGCTGTAATACTCGCCGTCAAAGCAAAGATTGTTTTCAAGCAGAGCTATGAGCATACGCGGCGGAGCAACAACGGTATTATTAAGGGTATGAGCAAGATACTTCTTGCCGTCCTCTCCCTTGACCTTGATTCCGAGTCTGCGAGCCTGCGCATCTCCGAGATTGGAGCAGGAGCATACCTCAAAATACTTCTGCTGCTTGGGGCTCCATGCCTCAACATCATAGGACTTTACCTTAAGATCGGCAAGGTCACCTGTACAGCATTCAAGTGTACGGACAGGAATATCAAGGCTTTGGAACAGCTCTACAGAGTAGCTCCACATCTTGTTAAACCAATCCATGCTCTCCTCGGGCTTACAGATAACTATCATTTCCTGCTTTTCAAACTGATGGATGCGGTAGATTCCGCGCTCCTCAATACCGTGAGCGCCCTTCTCCTTGCGGAAGCAGGGAGAATAGCTCGTAAGTGTCATCGGAAGCTTTTCCTCGGGAGTGATGGTATTGATAAACTTACCTATCATGGAATGCTCCGAGGTTCCGATAAGATAAAGGTCCTCTCCCTCTATCTTATACATCATGGCATCCATTTCCTCAAAACTCATAACGCCTGTTACAACATTACTGCGGATCATAAAGGGCGGAATGCAATAGGTAAAGCCCTTATCAATCATAAAGTCACGCGCATAGGCGGTAACCGCAGAATGCATACGGGCAATATCACCCATAAGATAATAGAAGCCCTCACCTGCAACTCTGCCTGCGGCTTCCTTGTCAATACCGTCAAACAAAGCCATTATATCGGTGTGATACGGTATCTCAAAATCGGGATTGGTCTGCGCGCCGTACTGCTTGACCTCAACATTCTCGCTGTCATCACGGCCTACAGGCACACTTTCATCCACAATATTCGGTATCTTCATCTGTATCTCGGTAACGCGACGGCCAAGCTCGTCCTCTTTCTGCTCAAGAGCGGCAAGCTCTGCAGCCTGATCGTTTACCAATTTTTTCATTTCCTCGGCTTCCTCGCGCTTGCCCTGACCCATCAGCACACCTATCTGCTTGCTGACCTTATTACGGTTTGCACGCAGATCGTTTGCGCGGCTGTTGGTATCGCGCTTTTCGTTATAAAGCTCAATAAGCTCATCCACAAGAGGAAGCTTTGAATCTTTAAACTTGCGTTTAATATTTTCTTTTACTAAATCCGGATTTTCACATATAAATTTGATATCAAGCATTTGTAACGCCTCCGTATATTGCTTACAATTATTATCAGTATACCACACATGGATATTTCTGTCAAACGAATTATATCTTATTTTTAAGGTAAAATAAATATACAAAACCTTTACAGGAGAAAAACCATGAAAGATAAAAAAATGCATGAAAATTTTGAGATTGCCGCATCTGCCGTTCAAGGTCAGCCCGAGAACGTATACGAGCTGATAAATAAATACGGCACCTACAATATTCAGCCTACCGCCGACAGCGACAATCAGTACCCAACCATAGCGCAAGGCTATCCCGCCTGCGGAGATTCCTCGTCCGGCTTCCCCGAAGCGCGCGGTGACAGCAAGACCGTTCGCAGAGCCGCCAAAAAGGGCGACCGCGGCGCGCAGAAATTATTATGATCAGCCCTTGCTGTATACCGTCAAGACCTGATTTGCACGCTTTGCAACACTCTCGCGAAGCTCATTGGGAGAAAGCACCTCTATTTTCTCACCGTAGCCGAGTATCCAGCTTATAAAAGCGTCACTTGACGCCACCTGCACCGAAAAATCAAAGCTGTTTTCGGTTACATTACGGATAAAGATATCCTTTGAAAAGCGGTCAAGGATAGGCTCAAGAATAGAACGGTCACAACGAAGCTCCACCGTCTGAACCTGACCTGTATGCATCTGGAAAAGCTTTTTGGTATAGTCAGCCGAGTCAAAAACGGCTGTATATTCGCTGACCTCGCCAAAGCTCCTTGACGGCTCATCGGTTATTTCAAGCGAATGCATACGGTCAATACGCAGATGCAACAGATTATCGTATTTTTTATTGTTGCCGATAAGATAATAATGATCGTCCTGCCATATCATGGCATACGGACTTATCTTGAATTTCTTTTCATTCCAGCCGATCTCCCGCCCGTTTTCCAATGATCGGGTACGGTAAATGAAGCATATCTTTCTGCCCTGCTCTATAGCATCGTTTATGCCGTCTATAAGATAAAACAGCTCTTCATTGTCGCACTTATCTCTGCCGTCAAAAAATATATGCTTATCGCGGCGGTGTATCTCATGTATACTTAAAAGACCGTCAAGCTTTGCGACTAGCTCGCGTGTTTTCTTGGCGCTTATAAACCGCGCCGAGCGCACCGCATCGGCAAGCAGATACACCTCGGGCAACTCGAAATCTCTTGACGCGAGAAAATATCCCTTGGGAGCCGAACGGCTTTGTATAATATCCATTCCGTAAAGCGTTAACTGCTCTATGTCATCGTATATCGCCTTGCGCTCTGCCGAAACGCCTACCTGTGCGAGCTTATCGCAAAGTTCCGTAGCAGTAAGCGGATGCTCCTCGTCGGTATACTTTTTCAAAATATCGGCAAGGCGTAAAAGCTTTATTTTTTGTCCTGTTCTTGTTGCCATAATTTTAATCGCTCCTCAAATTCTTCTGCGGAAAACATCGTATTTATTATATCCAAAAAGGCATTTGCGCTGAAATTCTGAGGTATTCCAAGGTATGCAGACAGCTCGCGCCTTTTAGAGGAACTGTTTTCTCCGCCCGAAAGTCCTGCTGAAAAAAGATCTGTCTTGGTTATTTTCCGTTTTCTTTCTTCAGCGGTGTCCGAGCTGATACCGCAACGCTCGAGTGACTGCAATATCACCTCGCGCGAAAGTCCCTCTACGCCCAAGATACCCTCTTTGCCGGCAGTATCCTTTCGGCGCTCCTTACCTTTGAGCTGCGGTACATAAACATTAAGAACTTTACCGTTTTTACAGATATTTTTCAGATGCGAGCGTATCATCATTCCCGCATGGTCGCTGTCGGTCATAATAATAATGCCTTGCTTTTCAGCAAGTGTACGCAAAAGCGCTCGCTTTTCCTTGTCCTTAAATATCTGAAAACCGTTTACGGGAATAATGGTGGCATCTATTATATTTTCAAGGGTTATCTTATCATATTTTCCCTCAACTATCACCGCTTGCTTGAGTATTATCATGCGGCGGCACCCTTGGCAATGATATAGCAAAGCTTTACTATAAGCTGTTCCATTACCGTTCGTTCGTCGGCACCATAGCTTTTAAGCGCACGGTCGGCTTCAAGCAAAGCATCGAAGCTTAATTTTAAACGCTTACTGTCAAGTCGACGCAGGTTTGTTGCGGCACGATCAAGCAAAAATTCCTTGCCCTTATATCCGAATACTGCGGTTATCTCGTTTGTGGCAAGCCCCTTTTTCTTGACCGAAGCCACTCGGTACATATCAACATACGCTCCCGATACGGTATAAAGCATCGCCATAGGCTCTACGCGCATGAAGAAAAGCTCGTCAAGAAGGGTAAGCGCACCTGCAGTATCGCAATTAAATATCTTCGCCGTAAGGTCATAAATACTCGCTTCTACCGTCTTTACGCAGACCTTATCGACCGTTACCTTATCAATTATGCCTGTACCCACAAAGCAACAAAGCTTCTCAAGCTCGTTTTTTAAGATATTAATGTCACTACCTGCATTTTCTATAAGATATTTAGCGGTAGCGGCATCCATTTTACAGCCGCGCTTTGCGGCACCGTCGGTAAGCATTTTACTGAGCTCTGCAGGACGGCGATGGTCAAGCCTTACCGCTTTTCCGCCGCTTTTCTCTATTGCAGCAATCAGTTTTTTTGCCTTACTGCTTCGTTTTACATCAAACTCAAGGCTATCAAAACGAAGTATAAAAACACAACCGTCATTAAGCTCAGAAAGCATGGCACAAAGGCTGTCAAGATCACTCTTTGACTTCTTTTCAAAATCGTAATCCGTAAGGATAACGCATTTTCTTTCTGCCATCATCGGAAACTGCAAAACAGCGTCATAAACCTCTTGAAGCTCACTTTCCGAGGAAAAACGCTGAAGATCGAATACAGAGTCAAGTCCTGCTGTTTTATCGGCTATTTTATCCGTATACATCTTTTTAAG
>JAFPCJ010000028.1 GCA_017423885.1 Clostridia bacterium
GTTGTAGCGTTTGGCGGACAGACCGCAATAAAGCTTACTCAATTCCTCGATAAAAACGGAATTCCCATTCTCGGCACCTCTGCCGAGGGTATCGACCTTGCAGAGGACAGAGCACGTTTTGATGCTTTGCTTGAAAGCTTCGGCATAAGCCGTCCGCGCGGAATGGGTGTGTCTACAGTCGAAGAAGCAGTGAACGCCGCAGAAACACTTGGATACCCTGTATTGTTACGTCCGTCCTATGTTATCGGCGGACAGAACATGACCATTTCCCGCTCGCGCGAGCATACGGTGAAATACATGGAGACCATACTTTCGGGCGGCATTGATAACCCTGTACTTGTTGACAAATACATGCCGGGCACCGAGCTTGAGGTTGATGTAATTTCAGACGGTAAGGATGTTCTTATCCCCGGTATCATGGAGCACATTGAGCGCGCAGGCGTTCACAGCGGAGACTCTATAGCTGTTTATCCGCCCTACAATCTTCACGATAAATTCCTCAAAAAGGTATGCGATTGCTCCGAAAAATTAGCCTTGGCACTCGGCACACGCGGTCTTGTAAACATTCAATACCTGATTTACGATAACGAGCTTTACGTTATTGAAGTAAATCCGCGTGCTTCGAGAACGGTACCCTATATCAGCAAGGTAACCAATGTTCCTATGGTAGACCTTGCTTCCCGAGTGATGTTAGGCGAGAGTCTCAAGGACCTCGGCTTCGGCACAGGACTTTATCGCACACCGCCCTACTTTGCCGTAAAGGTCCCTGTTTTCTCATTTGAAAAGCTCAATGATGCCAATTCCATCCTCGGTCCCGAAATGAAGTCAACAGGTGAAGTATTGGGACTTGGCAAGACCATGGCAGAAGCACTTTTCAAGGGACTTTCGGCGGCAGGATTTAGCGTGCCATCAGTAGGAGCGCTGAAAAGCACAGGCATCTTCATAAGCGTTGACGAGAATGACTATCAGGAGATAATCTCGCTCGCAAAGCGTTTTTATGACCTTGGAATAACGCTTTATGCCACCTCGGGAACGGCAAAAGCCATCCGCACTATCGGCATTGAGGTAACTACCGTTGCAAATGCCACAGTAAACGATGAGATAAACGAGCTTATGGAGAGCGGAAAGCTCAACTACATACTCTATACCGGAGCGGTAAAATTTGTAACAGTCGGTGACTACACCAAGCTTCACCGCCGCGCGATGCAGTTGGGTATTCCCTGCCTTACCTCACTTGATACTGCAAATGCCTTGGCAGAGATAATCGAAAGCCGCTTTACGCTTTCCAACACCGAGCTTGTTGATATTAATTCAATGCGCGCTTGGAGACAAAATATCCGCTTTGCCAAAATGCATTCCTGCGGTAATGACTATATTTTCATAGAAAATTTTGACGGTAAGATAACCTGCCCCGAATCGCTTTGCGTTTCCCTTTGCACAGAGCATTACGGCATCGGCGGAGACGGAATCGTACTTATAGAGCGTTCTAATGCGGCAGATGCCAAAATGCGTACATTCAACCGTGACGGCAGTGAGGGTCTTATGGCGGGCAACAATATCCGTTGTGTTGCAAAATATCTCTTTGATAAAGGATATATCCGCAGTGAATACATGAGTATCGAGAGCAAAAGCGGAGTTCATGAGCTGAAGCTTTATCTGCGTGACGGAAAGGTACACTCGGTATCGGTAAATATGGGCAAGGCTTCGCTTGCCGCCAAGGATATTCCTGCCAATACCTCAAGTGAGCGCATGGTCAACTTCCCGCTTGCAGTAAACGGCAAGGAATACGCTGTTACCTGCGTTTCGGTAGGGAATCCGCACTGTGTTGTTTTCTGTGACGGTATAGATGCGCTGTCTCTTTCCGAGATAGGTCCTGATTTTGAATACCATGAGCTTTTCCCACAAAGAACAAATACCGAATTTGTCCGCGTTGTAAACAAGACCAATCTGCGTATGCGTGTTTGGGAGCGCGGAAGCGGTGAGACTATGGCTTGCGGTACAGGAGCCTGCGCCGCAGTAGTAGCCGCTACTGAAAACGGTTACTGCGACAAGGGAACGGACATTACCGTTAAAGTAAACGGTGGAGAGCTTACCGTAAACTATACAGACGATCGCATTATCCTCAACGGCAATGCCGTAATGGTTTTTGAGGGAGAATTTGAATATTAAGGAGACAAAAATGGCTACACCCAATTATAAGCTTACAAGGCTGACATGCTTTTTCTCATA
>JAFPCJ010000029.1 GCA_017423885.1 Clostridia bacterium
CAGGGCAGAAAATATTTTGTTATCAGCCCTCATGATGAGTTTGAAAAGCATTTTGGCAGAAGCGCGGATAAGCGCAGAAAGCTTTATAACGGAATGATAAAATGTCAGTTGTTCATGTATTTTAAAAATAAATAATAAGGATGTTTTGAGCTTGAAGTATCTGTTTTTTATAAACCCTGCGGCTGGAAAAGGTGTTTTACAAAAAAGATTACTCGGGGAAATTAAGAACTTCTTTTCGGCAAGGGATGACGAATATGAACTTATAGTAACTGAATTTTGCGGCGATGCCGAGAGCCGTGCGCGCAAAGCGGCACAGACAGGTGAGTCTTTGCGGATGTTTGCCTGCGGCGGTGAGGGTACTTGCTATGAACTGCTTAACGGTGTTTTCGGTTACGATAATGTTGAATTGGGAGTTATTCCCTGTGGCTCTGCGAACGATTTTTTAAAGGTGTTTGAGTCATCAGAGCCATTCCGTTCACTTGAAGCGCAAATATCAGGCGATGCCATTCCTATTGACATTATTAAGGCGGGTGACCGCTACTGTATCAACGGCTGTTCCGTAGGCATGGATGCTATGGTGGCAAGAGATATGAAGCTTTTCAGACGTTTTCCGCTTGTTTCAGGCTCGCTTGCTTACAAGCTTGCGATTGTTAAGACCTTTTTAAATCCCAAGCTTGGAGTTACTATTGATATTACGGTAGACGGAACTCGTTTAGGCGAAAAGGATTGCCTTTTTGCCGTTATGGGCAATGCTCCGTTTTACGGCGGCGGCTATAAGGGCGCGCCGTATGCCCATCCTGCAGACGGTATGCTTGACTTTACCTTGGTAGATACCATTTCACATTTTAAGGTGCTGAAATTTTTATCTACTTATGAAAAGGGAGAGTTTGAGCATCTTGAATATTGCCGACTTGAGCGTTGCGAGAGCATGAGCTTTACAGCCGAAAAAGCGGTTCCCGTTAATCTTGACGGTGAAATAGCCGAGCTTAAGGAATGTGATTTCAGCATTGTAAAAAACGGCGTAAGATTTGTCGTACCGACAGGCGCAGTGTTGCCCGAGCCCCAAAAACTATTAACAAATGTTTAATTTTTTGACTTTCGCTGACTTTTACTTGACAAATCGAAAAAAATGGTTAAAATGTATATTTGTAAACAACATACGCTTACTTTAAGCGCTATGCTAAATTTTAATTTTGGAGGAATTTTTTATGACTATCAAACCTTTGGCAGATAATGTTGTCGTAAAGGCTACCGAAGCAGAGGAGACCACCAAGAGCGGTATCGTTCTCACTTCGGCTTCAAAGGAAAAGCCTCAGATTGCTGAGGTAGTAGCAGTAGGCCCCGGTGGAATGGTGGACGGCAAGGAGGTCATCATGACCGTAAAGCCGGGCGATAAGGTTATCGCCGCCAAATATTCGGGTACAGATGTAAAGATAGATGACGAGGAATATTCCGTACTTCATCTTTCCGATATTCTTGCTATTGTTGAATAATAGGAGGTAATACAAATGGCAAAGCAGATTATTTTCGGTGAGGACGCCCGCAAAGCATTGCAGAACGGTGTTGATAAGCTCGCCAATACAGTTAAGGTCACATTGGGACCCAAGGGAAGAAACGTAGTTCTCGATAAGAAGTACGGCTCTCCGCTTATTACTAATGACGGTGTTACCATCGCAAAGGAAATCGAGCTTGATGATCCCTTTGAGAACATGGGCGCACAGCTTGTAAAAGAGGTTTCTGTTAAGACAAACGATGCCGCAGGTGACGGTACTACTACTGCTACCGTGCTTGCTCAGGCACTTATTGCCGAGGGCATGAAGAATGTTGCAGCAGGTGCAAATCCGATGGTAGTTAAGAAGGGTATCCGCAATGCAGTTGATACCGCTATCGAGACCATTATTGCTAATTCCAAAAAGGTTTCGGGAAGCGATGATATCGCTCGCGTTGCTACGGTTTCTTCTTCCGATGCCAATATCGGTACTCTTATTGCAGAGGCTATGGAAAAGGTTTCGGCAGACGGCGTTATAACCGTTGAGGAGTCTAAAACTGCCACTACCTATTCCGAGGTGGTTGAGGGAATGCAGTTCGATCGCGGCTATATCACTCCCTATATGGCAACCGATACAGATAAGATGGAAGCAGTTATTGATGATGCTTTCATTCTTATTACCGATAAGAAGATATCCAATATTCAGGAGATACTTCCGCTTCTCGAGCAGATTGTTCAGTCGGGCAAGAAGCTGCTTATCGTTGCAGAGGACGTTGAGGGCGAGGCTCTTTCTACCCTTATCGTCAATAAGCTTCGCGGTACCTTTACCTGCGTAGCTGTTAAGGCTCCCGGTTTTGGAGACCGTCGCAAGGAGATGCTTCAGGATATCGCTATTCTTACAGGCGGTCAGGTCATCTCCGAGGAGCTCGGTCTTCAGCTTAAGGATACCGACATGAGTCAGCTCGGCCGCGCACGTCAGGTCAAGGTCACCAAGGAGAACACCATCATTGTTGACGGTGCAGGTGATAAGGATCTTATCCGTGACCGCGTAAATCAGATCAAGAATCAGATCGCAGAGACCACCTCTGATTTCGACCGTGAGAAGCTTCAGGAGCGTCTTGCAAAGCTCGCAGGCGGTGTTGCCGTTATCAAGGTCGGTGCCGCTACCGAGATCGAAATGAAGGAGCAGAAGCTTCGTGTTGAGGATGCTCTTTCGGCTACTCGCGCCGCAGTTGAAGAGGGTATCGTAGCAGGCGGCGGAGTGGCGTTGCTTAATGCTATCCCCGCAGTTTCCGCTCTGCTTGAAAATACCGTGGGTGACGAGAAAACAGGCGTTGCTATCGTTCTTAAGGCACTTGAGGCACCTGTTCGTCAGATTGCTTATAATGCAGGCATTGAGGGCTCTGTAATAATTGATAAGATACTCACCTCGGGCAAGGCAAACTACGGCTTTGATGCTTACAACGAGACCTATACCGATATGATCGATGCAGGTATCGTTGACCCGACCAAGGTTACACGCTCGGCTCTTGAGAATGCCGCATCCGTTGCTGCAATGGTACTCACCACAGAGAGCCTTGTTTCTGACATTAAAGAGGATGCCGCTGCTGCTCAGGCTGCTGCAGCCGCCGCTGCCGCAAGTGCAGGTGGAATGTATTAATTCGCCATTTGAAACCTGAAACAACTTATTATTAAAAAAACGCTCGACAGCCATAAACTGCCGAGCGTTTTTTGATGGTTTTAAATTTCAACCGAAAATCGGGTGTTTTTATATTACAGAACCGCACTTATAAATTTCGGCAAAAATATAATTGCAAACGAAATCAGTATAATCGGATGTAGCGGATGCACTCATGAGCTGTTTGACCATACCGCCGTAAGACAGACACAGACCGATTATGAGGGAATCGTTCAGGAGACCTGTGTAACCGTTACATGGATGAAGTTTGCTTCGCAGCTTCTTGAGCTTTCGGGATGCTCTGAATACGCTGATAAAATTGAACAGTCATTTTATAATGCCTACCGCGGCTCCTTTAATACAAAACGTATTCTTAAAAACGATGAAGATAAAGCGCACCTTAATACATTCTCGCAGATACTGCCGTTTGACAGCTATGCACCGCTTGTTTCCGATACGCGCGGCAGGAAAGTGGGCGGATATAATGTACTGCTGAACAAATCTTTTTACGGTTGCTGTGCTTGCATAGGGTCCGCAGGCGCAGGTGTGATACCTGAAATCGCATTGATGAACAAAAACGGCGGAATCGTAATCAATTATTACGAAAAAGGCTTTATTAATGCTGTAACACCTGACGGTGCGGCGCTTAAAATAAACATTGATACCGCTTATCCGTACAAAGGAACAGTAAAATTCAAGCTTGAGCTTGAAAGAACAGAAGCCTTTGATATTTTATTCAGAGTTCCTGCTTGGTGCGGCGAAGCGGCTGTTACCTACAAGGGAAAAACTGAAAAATTTGATAGCGGATATGCTGTAATTCACGCATCTTGGAATAATTTCGATGAGATTACCTTGGAATTGGCCATGCGTGTTAAAAGAGTGTTGCCGCCAAAGGATGCGGTAAACAGCGATATTTTTGCCGCATATACATACGGTCCCTTGGTTTTGGCGGCTGATAAACGAATTACCGATCCCGATGCGGTGCTTGATGCGGTATGCGATGAGCAGGGCTTCGTCGAGACAAAAGAGGTGCTTTGTCCCGAAATTAAAGAAGCACACATTTGCTTTGAAATACAGCTTAAATCGGGAGAAAAGGCAAGACTTATCGATTATGCATCGGCAGGAAAAACATGGAGCGAGGAATCGCGCTGTGCCGCTTGGATAAGGAGAAAATAGACCTGATATACACTTTGTATTCTTGTTATAAATTAAAAATAGCAGATGCTTTTGAATCATCAAAGGCATCTGCCGATATTTTTTACTGTAAAACCGCAAAGGGTGGGGTATCGGATTGCTTGTTGCCGTCTGCAAAGAAGTAGGCATCAAGCATTTCTTTTATTATCGTACCTGCCGAATATCCCGAGGAGCCATGCTCAAGTATGACTGAAATGGCTATCTGCGGATTTTCGTAAGATGCAAAAACTATATAGGTACTGTGGTCCGCGCCTGTATTTATCTGTGATGTACCTGTTTTACCGCCTATTTTTATCGGGTAATCGGCAAAAACGGTGCGTCCTGTTCCGTCTACCGTAACCGAAAGCATACCCTCTTTTATGGCGGCAAGCGAGGTGGGGTTGATGTCAAGCTTATTAAGCACTTCAGGCTCCTGATCTTTATAAACAGTAGAAAGATCGTAGGAAACTATACTGTCTATCAGGGTAGTGCGATAGCGTGTACCGCCGTTTGAAAGGGTGGCGGCATAGCTTGCAAGCTGTAATGGCGTGAAGGCGTTCATTTGTCCTATGGATATCTGCAATGTGTCACCGCCGAGACCGTTGCTCGTAGGCTCCATAAGCAGACCAGCGCTGTCGTCTACCTCAACACCTGTTTTAACGCCGAGACCGAACTGCTTAAAATAATCGGTAAGTGTTATAGCGCCAACCCTTCTGCCAAGCTCAAAGAAAAAGTAGTTACAGCTTTTTGCAAGCGCTGTTTTGAGCGGAATAGAGCCGTGATAGCCCATGCATGATGGTTGATAATCAGCAAACAGACGGTAGGTGTGAACACAGCGTATAGTCTCACCCAACTTGTACTGCGAGTTATCAAGCGCCGCCATAGCAACTATCGGCTTTATGGTAGAACCGATAGGGTATACGCCTTGAAAAGCACGGTTTGTAAGCGGATGTAAAGGGTCTGCGCTCAACGCAGCATAGTTTTCATGCATGGTTGAGGAATCGTAAGTAGGGTAGTTTGCTCCGCAGATTATTCCGCCCGTATCAATATCAATCATAACAGCCGAGCCTGCAACTGCCGTTCCGCCCTTGCTTTGAAGCTCCTTTATTATGCGCTCAAGTGAGTTTTGCGCGGTGCGCTGGATGGATTTATCAAGGGTCAGCATTACGGTCTTACCTGCGATAGGCTCGCGCGTAATCTTGCTTTGAACTATCTTACCCTGTTCGTCTATATAATAGGTCATTTCGCCGTCAATACCGTGCAGATATTCCTCTGCCCAATACTCAATACCGCTTTTTCCGACCTTGTCGTTATAGGAATAGCCTTTTTTCTTATATTTTTCCCAATCTTCCTCGTATATGGGACCGACCTCACCGATAAGGTTGACAGCAAGGGTGGTATCAACATACTCTCTGAAGGGAACAACATCTACCGTGACCCCCGAATACATGAAGCCGCCCTCGGAGACTTTACGCATAAGCTCTGTAGGGATGTCCTCGGCAAAGGTGTAGGGGTAGGAAATGGAGAAGTCAGCAATATCCATACTGTATCGTACTCCCATAATGAGACGCTGTTGCTCTACAGGGTAAGCCTCGAGCTTATATTTTTCAACCATTCTTGTAAAGCAGTTTTCAGCGGTTGCATAATGAGCAAGCTTCAAAAGCTTTATAAGCTTTGCGGTGGATTCGCCCTCTTTAAAGGAGTAGGGTGGCGCGTTTTCAAGCGGAAGTGAGTCTATCCACTCGGTCTTATGCTCTTGCACAAGGGTTATAAGCGAGAGGATGACGTCATTGAGGTCACTGCCTACGCGCGCTTTGTTAAATACTATATTGTAGCCGTCACGGTTGACCGCTATCTGTCTGCCGTAGTAGTCAAGAATTTCACCGCGGGGTGCTTTTAGAACCGCCGTCAGCTTCTTGGTGCCTGCAAGGATATCATTGTTTTGCGACGCCGTTATCTGCAGGTTGTAAATACGTGCACTGTACAGAAGCATAACTATGATCAGAAGAATTGCAAGGAATGTAAACCTGAATTGACTTTTTTTCTGAAAGGGCAACTGTTTCACCTGTCCTTTTTAAGATTATTAAAGGTTTTATGAAGAAAGAAAAACGGAACTGAAAATAGATTTGTGAAAATTACGGTTGGGAGCGC
>JAFPCJ010000030.1 GCA_017423885.1 Clostridia bacterium
ATTCCGATGACGCTTTCGGAGTCCTACAGCTATCTTGAACAACCGAAAAACGGTATTGATGCCTTGGTCATTACGCCTGCCGAAGAAGCCCGAGAGGTGTCTTATGAAACGGCTGACGGCGAAAGCGCGGCTTTTGAGTCTGCTAAAAGCGGCGAGTATTATACAGTAACCGTAAAACGCGGGAGCGGACGTAAAACAGTAATGCTTGCAGGAGTTTTTGCAGACGCTGTTACGGTTGACGGTATGGCTCTGACCGAGCTTTCCTCGCTTGAGGGTAATGAAATTGGCTTTTATGTTGATGAGACCAACAACCGCACTATAGTAAAATCGGATGTGGAATGGAGTCGCATCCGCTATACAGACGGTCGTGCCCTACCTCAGGAAATGCAAGGATATACTCATTATTACGGCTTTGACAGCGGCTCGCTTAATACCGATCTTGCCGATTTTACCGTATACTATTCTTCTACGAGCTCCAAAACCTTTTCGGCAGTAACCGCAAGCAATTACCTTACCACCGCTGACGGAACGCTCACACGAATTACCGATGAGGGCGGCTATTCCGACCGCGATATGGACCGTAATATTGTAAGCGCGGTGCTTAAAACCAAGCAGTTTGAGGATGTAGTGATAGATGCTACAATACAAGGAACTGCGGGCGGCGCATCGTCCATGGGCTTTGTTGTGGGAGAAAAAACACCGGGAGCGCATTATATGGGCTCGGCAAACGGCGGCTATGCAGTATTTTTCAAGCGTTACACAACGGCGATGAATATAGGGGTTGCCTATAACGGCAAGAGTATTCTTGCTGACGGCACCGCCAAAACCTTTGACAGAGCAACATTTGCAGGCTCTATAGAGAATTTCCAAGAGAAATTCGGCTTTGGAACAGGAGACAAAATGCGCGTGCGTGTAAGTGTAATAAACAAAAAGCTTATGGCAAGCGTCTTTAGTAACGTGAAGGGTACTTATATTGATGTTTGCAAGGATGTTCCGCTTAATTTCTATTCGGGCGGTTATATTGCGCTTGCACAGTCTACCGCGCAGGTGACAAAGGGTGCTCCTGCCGATCAGTTTTTTGATTCGTTGGGAATATCCGCTTCAAACGCTCCTGTAAGCGTGCTTGAGCAATACGGCTCTGCGGTTACATTAAAACCGCAGCTTGGCTATGAGTACAGTATTGACGGAGTGAATTTTTCGCCTGATAATGTTTTCAAGGGTCTTTCCCATAATACCGATTATACCTTCTATCAGCGATTTGCAAACGGAGTGGTTTCGGAAATGACTGCCAAGGTCACCGTGCGCTTCCTTGCAGGCGATTTTAACGGTGATAATCTCTTTATGGCGTATGATCTTGTGGCTTTACGCGGTGTGCTGATCGGTGCAAAGAATGAGCCAAGGGATATTTCGGATGTAAATACTGACTCGGATATAGATATCCGCGATCTTGTAAGACTGAAATTATACTGTATTAAATAATAAATGCCCGACAAGGACTATGATCTTTGTCGGGTTTTGTTTAGGTCTGATTGAACAATAAGGCGTGTCCAGCAGCACATAACTTATTTAAAACGAAAAAACTTTGCAAAATGTGTGTGTTTTGGGTTGACTTTCGCATGATAAAGTGTTAAAATCATAGCACCGAATTATTAATGATGCGAGGAAAGGCTATGAATGTTTTTGAGAGCGAGTCTGCCAAAAGACTGTATGAAGTGATACTTCGGCTTGAAAATGCGGATGAATGCCGTAAATTCTTTGAGGATATCTGTACTATAAAGGAGATACAGGACCTAAGCCAAAGGCTTGAGGTAGCTCTGCTTTTGGATGAGGGAAATAACTATCTTGATATTTCCAAGCGCGCCAAGGTAAGCACGGCTACCATAAGCCGTGTAAGCCGCTGTCTTAATTACGGAGAGGGCGGATACCGTATGGCTATTGAGAGGATTAAGGAGTCACAGAACAATAATGAATGATATAATACTCGATTTTGATGAGCGCGTAGTCTTTGCTTTACGCGGTCTTTATGAGCAGTACGGCTACTCGCAGTATAAAATGAGCAAATTTGAAGAATATGATTTGTATGTCCGCAATAAGGATTTTCTTGTTTCGGACAGCATCATTACCTTTACCGATACAAACGGCCGTCTTATGGCACTAAAGCCTGACGTTACGCTTTCCATTATAAAAAATACCGCTTTAGAAGAGGGAAGCGTTCAAAAGGTATACTACAATGAAAACGTTTACCGTGCATCCAAGGCAGGCGGCTCCTTTAAGGAGATAATGCAGGTCGGTCTTGAATGTATCGGTGCGATAGATGATTACTGCATAGCCGAGGTGCTTCTGCTTGCGGCAAGCTCGCTTCGCAGTATTTCGGAAAGCTGTGTCCTTGATATATCACATCTTGGTATTCTTTCACTTCTTATGGAGAAATGTGCCGTGCCGCAGCATCTCCAAAAGGCGGTGCTTAAATGCGTGAGCGAAAAAAATACGCATGAGCTTGCAAGAATGTGTATGTCCGAGGGCGTGTCGGAGCGCAATATTGAAATTCTTAAGCAGGTGACCGAGATAAGCGGAAGTCCCAAAACGGCTATTTTGCGCCTTCGCGAGCTGACTGCAGGAATCATCGGTCAGGAGAGTATCGATGAGCTTGAGCGCATACTTTCCATGCTTGAAGCCGAGGGACTTGGAGATATGTTAAGGATAGATTTCTCGGTAGTAAGCGATATAAGCTATTATAACGGCATTGTTTTCAAGGGCTTTGTCGAGGGCGTACCTGCAGGTGTGCTTTCGGGCGGTCAGTATGACCGCTTGCTTAAGAAGATGCACAGAACAGACGGTGCCATAGGCTTTGCCGTGTATCTCGATATGCTTGAGCGTATGGGCGAAAATGAAAAGGCAAACAAGCTGGATGCTTTACTGCTTTATGGTGACAATGTTGATGTAACTGCGCTTCATGCGGCAGTAAAACAGCTACAATCGCAGGGACTTAAAGTGTTGGTCCAAAGGAGCAGACCTCAAAAAAGCGGCTTCAGATACATTTATAAAATTAACGAAAAGGGGGAGCTTGTACATGAAAACGATGCTTAATGTTGCGCTCCCCAAGGGCAGACTCGGAGAAAAGGTCTATGCCATGTTCGAAAAGGCAGGCTTTGAGTGTCCTGCTATTCATGAGAACAATCGCAAGCTTATCTTTGAAAATCCCGAAAAGGGAGTAAGATACTTTTGGGTAAAGCCGTCGGATGTGGCTATATATGTTGAGCGCGGAGCCGCCGATATAGGCGTTGCAGGTAAGGATATATTGCTTGAATACGAGCCTGACATATATGAACTGCTTGACCTTGATATAGGAAAATGCCGAATGGCGGTTGCGGCAAAGTCTGACTTTTGCGATGATTCTGCCAGAACCTTGCGAGTAGCTACAAAATTCACCAATATAGCGCAGGACTACTATACTTCAAAGGGCAGAGAGATAGATATTATCCACCTTAACGGCTCAATAGAAATAGCACCGATTTTGGGGCTTTCGGACGTTATTGTTGATATAGTGGAAAC
>JAFPCJ010000031.1 GCA_017423885.1 Clostridia bacterium
ATTATATGGGAGAGCTTACTGCTGACCGTATAGAGAAGTTTGCAAAAGCTATCAAGGAAGAATCGGATAATGAAAGCATCGTAATATCTTTTTACGGATACTTTTTTGAAATATACCATGCTTCGGCAGGACATTTTGCGCTTCGCAAGCTGCTGAATTCACCTTATATAGACGGCTTTGCTTCTCCCGATACATATATTGACCGAAATGCCGGCAAGGATGCGAGAACCTCTTGCGGCGGCTATATGACTACAGTAGAATCGGTTATAAGATCGGGAAAGATATGGATATCCGAAAGCGATCAGAGAACCTTTATAAACCGTCTGTCTCATGAGCAGGATGTAACCTCATACCCACCGCTACCCGATATTGAGGCAATAAAGCAGATTCACCGCAGAGCAGTTGGTATGGCTATGGTGCATGGCACCTCGCTTTATCCGATGGAGCTTACAGGCTGTGGTTGGTATGACGATATTGAGATATGGAAGAATTTTTACGCTCTTGATACCGCCGCGAAGCACTACCGCGAGATCTTTGATATGCCGCGCTTTGAAACGGCGCTGGTGGTCGATGAAAGAGCAAATGCCAAAACAGGTTGCTCGCGTATGTCGGCTCAAAGCCTTGCTACCATGCTTCATAATTTTTACCGAACAGGAACAAGGTTTGCTCTTTTGGAGCTTCAGGATGTGCTTGAAGGCAAAGCAGACGATGTTTCGTTCTTTGTGTTTGCCGATCCGTTCTGTATAACCGATGATGAGGCTGAAAAGCTTCATGGTATACTTTCGCGTAACGGCAAAACCGCAGTATTTCTTAATAATTTCGGCTTGACCTCAATGCAGGCGGCTCAAAGGCTTACGGGTATGTCCTTTGAAGTGAGAGAAGGTTGCTTTGACCGAAGTCTCAAAGCGGAAAACGGATATTTTGATGAAGAAAGCTTTGAAATGGAGCTTCGCGTAATACCGAGCGGCATGGGCGAGGTGCTCGGACGTTATTCGGATGGCGAGGTAGGCTTTGCAAGTCGTACAGAAAACGGATATACTGCTGTTTTCTGTGCAACGCCGTCAATAAGCGTTCAGAATTTGCAAAAGCTCATGCAAAACAGCGGTGTACAGTTGCTTTCGGACGGAAAGGATATCGTTACCGCAAATGACCGAATGATAATGCATTTAAGTGTGTCGCTCGGAGAAAAATGCATCCGTTTTAATGAGCCTACAGATATTTATGATGATTTAAGCGGAAAATTCATGGAAAAAATCCGTGAATACACCTTTAATGCCGATATTATCGGTGAAGTAAGATGGATATTTACAGGTGAAAGCGCGCAAGCGTGGTGCCGATATCGGCAGGAAAAGTAATGTCTTTTTAAGGAGATGCCTTTAATGAAAAATTTTTACCGTATGTTCGCAGTAATGCTTTGTATTCTTTTGTGTATTACTGCGGCGGTAACGCCTGTTTCGGCGGCAGAAGAAGCCGAAAATATAAATGATTTTTCAAAATATATAAAACTTGCAGACGAGTTGGCTTCGTTTGAATTTGATAAGCTTTCTTTAGAGGGGGAATTCACCCTTAAAGAAGATTATATCAGTATAAACGGCGATGCTACTGTTTCAGTGAGTATTCCAAATACGGTCAAGGGAAAGGCTGTTGTAGGTCTTACCTACCGCATAGCAGACAGTTATTCCCGCAATGTTTCATTAGCGGCAGAATTGAACGGCGAGGCGCTTGGAAGCTTTGATCTTTCCCATTTGTATACATACGCTCTTGACGAGAAAAAAATGGATACCGATGACCGCGGAAACGATGTACAGCCGAAGCAGGTAACGCTTGACGGCTTTTGGACTCTGCCTTTGAGACAGACAAACCATCTTGCAGGTGAGAATTTTGTTTTGGAGCTTGGTGCTGATACAAATGTCCTTAAGCTCACCTTTAAGGGTGTAGAGGTCGAGATAAAAGCTGTAAGCTTACATAAGTGTGACGAAATTTCAGCATACAAAAGCGTAAGCGGTGACACCGCGAAGGATGCTGTAAGGATCGAAGCAGAGTACCCGAGTGCGGTATCGTCCGATATACTTTATCCGATAGCCGATAGGGGTGATCCCGAGACTGCCCCGAGTGATGCGGCACTTACCAGACTTAATACCATAGGCGGCAGTAATTGGAATAAAGCAGGTCAATGGATAAGCTGGGAATTTGAGATCAAAGAAGCGGGATATTACAGGATATCCGCAAGAGTTCGTCAGAATGTTACTCGCGGAATGCGCTCTTTGAGAAGAATAATGATCGATGGCGAGGTGCCCTGCAAGGAGCTTGAGGAGTATGCTTTCAGTTATGACAGGGATTGGCAGACGGTAACTTTCAAAAATGCTTCCGAGGATATGCTCTTTTATTTCGATAAGGGTATGCATACGATAACGATGGAAGCCGTTATGGGTGACGGTACTGCTATATATGAAACACTTGAGGATACAGTCAAAAAGTTGAATGAATTGTATCTGAAAATAATTAAGATAACAGGAACAAGCCCTGATACCTACCGCACCTATAATCTTGATAAGGTCATCCCCGGTCTTACAGAGGACATGACCGCTCTTGCGAATACTCTTGACGGTATCATAAAGGATTATCAGAAGCTTACGGGTGCAAGCGCAAGCGAGCTTGCATTTATAAATGAGGTTACCGACCTTCTTCGCCGCTATATCAAGGACAGCGATGTTATCATTACTACTCTTTCTACATTCAATTCGGATATAAGTACGCTTTCTACTCTGCTTAATACCCTGTGTTCACAGCCCTTGCAGATAGATGCCATTACTTTAAGCGGAGAGCCTACCACTCTTCGTGCCAAGGCTTCACTTTGGGAGCGCTTCTGCTTTGGTTTAAAGCAGTTTATCTATTCATTTGCGGTTGATTATCAGTCCTTCGGTACATCCGACGGAGATGGCGCAAAGCTTGATGTATGGATCACCACAGGTCGAGATCAGGCAAATCTTATGAAGTCTATGATAGACGAAAGCTTTACTCCGAAGACCTCAACAAGAGTGGAGTTAAGCCTTGTTGCGGCAGGTATTGTTGAAGCTATTATGGCGGGACGCGGTCCCGATGTAGTAATAGGTGCTCCGAGAACGTATCCGATGGATCTGGGTGCGCGCGGAGTGCTTACGGCGATGAATGACTTTGATGGTTTTAAAGAGCTTCGCGGACGTTTTCAGCAAAACGCCTTTAATGCGTACACATACAACGGAAAGGTCTATGGAATCCCTGAGACCTCGGACTTCCTTATGATGTTTGTCCGCACCGATGTATTTGAGTCTCTCGGACTTTCAATACCCGAAACTTGGGATGACTTTTTACATCTTTCTACAATTTTGGCACAGGATAATCTTTCTGTAGGAATTCCGAGAACCTCTATCGGTACAAGGCTTGTACAGTCGGGTCTTACTTATTACAATAAGGATTTCTCCGCTACAACGCTTTCTTCTGAAAAGGCTTATGAGGTCTATTCGTCCTTTATTAAGCTTTATACCGATTATGAACAGCCCTTTGCGTATAATCCGGGCAACCGTTTTAAAACGGGCGAGATGCCTATAGTTATAGACTATCTCTCATTTTACAGCACTATTTCGGTGTTGGCACCCGAAATCAGAGACAGTTGGGCTATGTACCCGATTCCTGCTACCGTTTTGCAGGATGGCAGCCGCTCTAATGCAAGCGATGCTATGGGAACAGCAAATATTATTTTAAATTCCTGCAAGGAAACAAAGGCGGCATTTGAATTTATATCCTGGTGGACAAGTGCCGATTCGCAGGAGCATTACGGCCATGCCATAGAAAATATCCTTGGAGATTCGGGCAGATATCTTACCGCAAATACCGAGGCTATTTCGCGGCTTGATTGGACAGACGAGCAGTTAAAGGCTATTTTAGCACAGCAAAAGACCGTTTGCGATATTCCCGAAATTCCGGGAAGCTATATAATCACAAGAAATATTCAGAATATTTTCTATGACATTATAAATAACGGTGCAGTGGTTCGTGAATCGCTTTTGAGATATTCGGATATAATCGATGCCGAGCTTGAAAGCAAGAAGGCCGAGATGGAACGGCTTAACAAATAAAGAGAGGAGTATCGGATATGTTTTTTAAGAAACTTTGGAAAGACAGAGTAAGCTGGTTTATGATGCTGC
>JAFPCJ010000032.1 GCA_017423885.1 Clostridia bacterium
AATGCCAAACAATGCGTTTGACACGTAATTTACAAGCATATAAAGCCAGGTGATTCCCTCCTTGGGAAGTCCGTAGACTATGATATACATAAGGTCGTTTGCAAGCTCGCCGCCAAGCTTTGCTATAAAGGTAGCAACGGCACACACGAGAACTGCCTGCAAAAGGCAATTTTCTCTGTCATAAACTCTCTTGAAGGGATATACAGGATTTATATGTACAGCCTCCCCCGTCTTTTCATGGACTCTCTGAGCTATAAGCCTTTGATCGGTATATCTGCCTATAATCCTTCTTGCGAAAAGATAGATGATATACATCAAAAGCAGCTCAAGCGCGGTAAAGTAGATATCGTCAACGATATCCCAAATCCAAAGGCCGGGTATGCCACCCGCCTCCCACCAAAGCACTGCCGTTGTGGCGAGATTCTTATACGCTGTCAGCGATGCAAAAATGATGAACGGAACGCCGATTTTTCGATTATTATAAAGCGCCGAGATCATAAGCGAGTAGCAGATCGATATTGCCGCCACCTCTATTATCTCCGACACATACTCAAGGGCTACAACCAGCGCGGAATCTGCATAGATAATGTCATTTGCAAGCATTCTGACAAGCGGCAGAATTAAAAATGCATTTATTGAGAAAATCACCGCCATGGAGATAATGCAAAATACATTCTGATTTATTCCACGCGATCCTTTGACGTTTTTCATATTTTTCCTCTCTCAGGTCACAAAGTGAGGGGTGCAAACACAAAATGCTCGCACCCCTTACGGTTCGGCACGTTAAGCCGATACACTTTTTATCTATTAGATGTACTTCTTTACGATGTCGCTTGCTTCCTCTGCGGGAATGGAAGATGTCATAACAACGTTAACGCCAACCTTGCCTGCAAGCTCGTCAACTGCCTTAACGAACGCCTCAAAGCCGTTCATATCGTTGTTAGCGATCTTAAGTGCGGAATCTATAAAGAGATCGGTAACGTCATGGTTACTTGCAAGAATACCTGCTACGAAGCCGTAAAGTGCCTCTGCGTCAAAAATGAGATAATCATTTGTGTTTATAAGACGAGCGGTGTACTTAACGTCAAAGCGAAGTCCTACTCCCTTTTCGATACATACAACGGTTCCCTCGGACTTTTCAACAGCCTCGTTTACCATCGAAATGAGTGTTTTGGTCTTTCCTGTTCCCTTAACGCCGATAATCAATTTGAGCATAATGTCCTCCTGCGCCGTACGATACGGCTTTGTATATTTTTATATTTCCTACGAAATAAGCTTTTCGTTAATTCATTATAGCATAGTCTACAATGATTTGCAAGTAGAATATTGAAATTTATGCAAATTATTTCAATTTTTCCTCAAGTGCTCTACGAAGCTCCTCGTATCCGGGCTTACCAAGCAGTGCAAACATATTCTTCTTGTACGCCTCAACGCCGGGCTGGTTGAAGGGGTTTACGCCGAGCATATAGCCCGAGAGTGCGCAAGCAAGCTCGAAGAAGTAGAAGATGTAACCGAGCGAGTACGCACTTCTGTCCTTAACCTCGAGAAGAATGTTTGGAACACCGCCATCATTGTGTGCAAGAAGCGTTGCGGTCATAGCCGTTTTGTTAACGTAATCAAGCTCCTTGCCCGAAATAAAGTTCAATCCATCAACGTTTGCAGGATCGTCAGGAATGATAAACTTTGCGCCGGTATCCTCAATGCTTATTACAGTCTCAAAGAGGTTTCGCTGTCCCTCTTGGATATACTGACCGAGGGAGTGAAGATCGG
>JAFPCJ010000033.1 GCA_017423885.1 Clostridia bacterium
GATAACCCCTATGCTTTTGCTTAATGCGGTGTATACGGTCATCTCTGCCTTTGCAGGCTCGGATAATCAGATACTCACCTACATTAATCAGCTTGCATTTACACATACTCAATGGGAATATGCTTCGGCGGTAAGCTGGATATATTTCTCTGTGATAATCGTGCTGTTGGTAGTGATATTTGCAGCATTGCGACCCTTCGTTAAGATGGTATCGGAGGTGTAAGGCATGGCAAATACAAGAACAGCAGTAATAAATCAGTATAAGCGCGCTTCAATTTCGCTTTTGGGTAAAGCCCTTTTGTATGCCGCGCTTACGATAATAGGCTTTGTATTTCTTTATCCTTTTCTTTACATGATCGCACAGTCGGTCATGAGCTATGAGGATATAGTAGATGCTACGGTCGAATGGATCCCTCGCGAATTTTCCTTCTCGAACTACTCTGTGGCGTATTCGGCATTGAGTGTAAGCGCCACACTTAAAAACAGCATTTTTCTCACCGCTATATGTACGGTAGGACATTTGTTTGTATGCTCTATAATTGGCTACGGATTTGCGCGTTTCCCAGATAAGGGAAGCAACCTCATCTTCGGCGGAGTGGTTCTTTCGATGCTCATTCCTATACAAACGCTTATAATTCCGAGATACATATTCTTTTCAAAACTTGAGGTCATCTTCGGTCTGCCTATGACCGAAGGCTACCTCCCTATGATCCTTCCGTGCTTTTTAGGTTTCGGACTTTACGGCGGACTGTATATCTTTCTGTTCAGACAGTTCTTTATCCGAATGCCGAAATCCCTTGAGGAAGCGGCGTATATTGACGGTTGCGGTCCGTTGAGAGCCTTCTTTGCAATCGCTCTGCCTACTGCAGGACCTACCATTACCGTATCGCTTGTGCTTTCAATAGTATGGCATTGGAACGATTACTATGAGCCGTCGGTATTTCTTGTGGAGCCGAATCAATGGCTGCTTCCACAGGTCTTGCCCGAGCTTTATAACCGTCTCATGAGCACGCAGGTGTCTGACACCTCCAAGATCAATGAGAGTATTTTGTATCATGAGGGCGTTGTAATGGCTGCAACAGTTATTGCACTCGTTCCTTTGATGATAGTGTACCTTATATTACAGCGGCGTTTTATGGAAAGCATAGAGCGTAGCGGATTAGTTGAATAAAAAAGGGGTAATAAAAATGACCGAATTAAAATTTAGCACAATGACCATTCCGGGAGCAAATTTGGGCGGCGAAAGCTCTCTGCCACCGCTTTTCCCGATCTCGAGAGATCATTGGGAGCGCGTTTACGAGCTTGACGAGGAGGACGGACAGTTCACCGATTACGGTTGGACTGAGAATATCCTGCCTTATCGCCATCAGGATCTTTTCGATCGTGCTCTTGAGCCGCGCACTTTTAAAACGGCTGTGCTTGAAAACGATAATCTTCGTGCAGTATTTCTTCCCGAACTTGGCGGCAGACTTTGGTCGCTTTACGATAAGAATGCCAAATGCGATCTTATCTATGAAAACGATTGCTTCCGTCCCGGTAATCTTGCACTTCGAAATGCATGGTGCTCGGGTGGTGTAGAATGGAATCTCGGTATGGTAGGTCATACTCCGATGACCTGCGAGCAGATATTTACTGCCCGTCTGCATGATACTGACGGTACTCCCGTTCTGCGTTTCTATGCCTTTGAACGTGTACGCGAGGTATTCTATCAGATGGATTTCCTTCTTCCCGAGGGAAGCCCCGTGCTTCTTTGCCGCTTCAGAATCAAAAACCCCTCGGATAAGACCGTTCCGATGTATTGGTGGAGTAATATCGCAGCCTACGAGCATGAGGGTTGGCGAGTTATAGTTCCCGCTGTTGATGAATATACTAACGGTCCGCATAATAAGGAGACTATACCCGTCCGCCGCGACGGTGTTGATATAAGTTTCCCGACTCATGTTGAGACCTCGCGTGACGGCTTCTTTAAGATGCCTCCCGATAAGCGTAAGTATCTTGCTTATGTCTCACCCGAGGGTAACGGCTTCTTCCAGACCTCTACTTCAAGACTTAAGGGCAGAAAGCTCTTTGTTTGGGGACAGGGTCCCGGTGCCGATACATGGCAGGCTTGGCTTACCAACAAGGCAGGAC
>JAFPCJ010000034.1 GCA_017423885.1 Clostridia bacterium
GCCGAAATTACGCATACCAATAAAAGAGTAGTGAGACTGATTGTAACAATACTTGCCACGCTTCTGATTATAAGCGGCTTCGTTCTTCTTTTATGGTATATTGTAAATAAATGTTGGCAATTTTTAAGTGGAATAGACGTAAATAGCCCTGCGTTTCAAAGCTTTAAGGATATGCTCACGGGCGGCTTTTTAAGTGATTTTCTTCACCTCGGTGAGCTTTCCGAGTACATCGGCGGCGTTTTTGAGAATATGATTTCCTCGCTTCTTGAAAGGCTTGGCAGCACCGTGTCCGATATTGCCTTAAAGCTTCCGGGTGTATTTGTATCGCTGCTTGTAACCGTGATAGCATCGGCGTATTTTGCCCTTGACCTTGACAGGATAAATGCAGGTGTAAAAAAGGTGATTCCTGCACGCATCACGCGCTTTCTGTCCTCGGTTAAGCGCGGCTTTATGACCGTCGGTGTAAAGTATATACGCTCATACCTCATAATTATGGGAATAACCTTTATTACGCTGCTGGTAGGCTTTTTGATTATAGGCGTTAAAAACGCATTTATAATCGCGCTGCTTACCGCTGTGCTTGATATTCTGCCGATACTTGGTATAGGCACAGTAATGCTCCCGTGGAGCGTAATATGCTTTATTCTTGGTGATATAAGGCTCGGTGTGGGGCTGATTATCATATTCGTGCTTCTGTCGGTTCTGCGCGAGTTTTTAGAGCCGAAGCTGGTCGGCAAAAGTCTCGGGCTGCACCCGGTTCTGACGCTTTTGCTTCTATATCTCGGCTATACAGTTTTCGGCATAGTAGGTATGATAATTCTGCCGCCACTTGGTGCACTTATATCGGTTGTTTTAAATAAAAATAATTCCACCGCCGTCAAATAGCTCACCCTTACCGAGTGATAAGTGAGATAAGCCTTGCGCTTGAAGCTTTTTCAAGATTTTTTCGGCATTGGGGTGCTTTTCAAGCTCGCCCATAAAGTAAACGGTTCTTCCGCATACCCCTGCCGCGCCTCCTATAAAGCCGTACTCATAAGGGGGCAGGGAAATACCGCCGTTTTCTATAAGCAGCGTATCAATACCGTTTGCAATAAGGAGCTTATACATTCCGCGGTCAGCGGTTATAGCACTGTTATCGCCAAGCTTTAAGACGGTGCAGGCAGGATAACCCTGCTTGGTGTTTACAATCTCATAACCGAGGCTTGCCACAAGCTCAATAAGCTCTCGCGGCGCACTGTGTGCCTTAATAAAAAGCCTTCTTCCAAATACCAGACCGTTAAGAATTGCATCTCTCGGGTACTCCCTTTCGTGTCGGGCGTTAATTGTATGAAGCTTAATTTTCGGTGCGCAGGCAGTTATTTTTTCAAACACCTCGCGCATGGTGGTAAACAGATGCTCGGTCGTTATTATATTATCCCCAAGACGAAGCATAAGCATATCGGGGTGTGCGCACATGGGCGCAGAAATTTCGGAGTATTCCGAAAGCTCCGTAACGTCACAAAACGCCGACAAAGCCTCTCTTACACAAAGAGGCGCTTCACCTGAAATTATAGCTGTCATAAAGCACTCCTTCAAAAATAAAGCCAAAGGGGCTGTTGCAAAAA
This sequence comes from Clostridia bacterium, assembly GCA_017423885.1. The sequence continues at coordinate 1,605 of JAFPCJ010000034.1, forward strand.
GCAACAACCCCTTTTGGTATGCCCGATAAACAGGGCAGAAGCTCCTTAAAGCTTACGCTCTTTCAACCTTGCCGGAACGAAGGCAACGAGAGCATACACATACAGTCTTGTGTGTGCCGTCAACAACTGCCTTAACCTTGCGAATGTTGGGCTTCCATGTTCTGTTAGTCTTGCGGTTAGAGTGAGAAACGTTGTGACCAAAGGTAACGCCCTTGCCGCAGATGGTGCACTTAGCCATTTTGAATACCTCCTAAAATCTCGC
>JAFPCJ010000035.1 GCA_017423885.1 Clostridia bacterium
ACCGACGAAAACGATAAATTCCTTATCCTTGATCTCAAGATTGAAATCAGAAACGGCTGTTACACCGCCAGGATATCTTTTGTAAACATTGCGAAGTGATAAACTTGCCATTTTTGTGAAACCTCCTATTAGTCATCACAGTGTTATACACTCATTTTTCCCATATATTATATCAAAAGCGTTCAAAAATTACTATACTTAATTCATCCAATGTTCTCAATATTATTTTGTTCAAAATGCATACCGAGTAGATTTTTGTACTAATTCGAGCCAAATTTCAGTCATTTCGACACATTCTCCCTCTGCAATACCATCCGGTAAGCAAAGGTCGCCTATTGATTCACGGTGCAGTTCATTCACTCCGAGTCCGACCGTTCCGAACATTCTTTTTACCTCATGATACTTGCCCTCGCACAGCACAAGTCTTGCTATATTTTCACCCAACGCCTCAAGGATAGCAGGACGGCAAAGCGTACCGTCAGCAAGCGTTACCCCTGCTTTAAAGCGTTCCGCCATTTCTGGAGTCACCCTTCCGTCAAGTGTTGCAATATAGCTTTTCGATATCAGACTTTTAGGTGATATTATTCGGTGGGCAAAATCGCCGTCATCGGTTATCATAAGCATCCCTGTTGTGTCTCGGTCAAGTCTTCCCACGGGGAAAAGTCCGTTTCTTTTTAAATTTTCGGGAACGAGGTCAACAACCGTTTCGCGGCTTTTATCATTCGAAGCACAAAGCACGCCCTTCGGTTTATTCATGAGAATATACATATACTTCCTATAAAGTATATTTTGTCCCTCAAAAGCAATATTATCCGTTTGCGGCGATATCGCTTGTCCGAAATCGCGAACTATCTCTGTGTTTACCGTGACTCTGCCGCGCTTTATAGCGGTACGCGCCTCACTTCTTGAAAGCCGAGTCTGGGAAGACAAAAATTTATCAAGTCTTTGTTTTTCCATTATTTACTCCGTTTTTAATTTTTCAAGCGGCAGCATTTTTCCGTTTAAGGCAGTAGATGAAATATCTCCGCCTATTATTCTGTTACGGTAGACTATAAGATTTACCAAAGTCTCCTGTCCTGCTATTCCGCCCTTTAATACTTTATAGCTGTAAACCGTCGCTTCACAGCCCTTATATTGCTCAAGATCAAAGCCTGCCTGCTTTTGAAGCTCGTTATACCTTTCATACACCTTGGAAAAGCTTTGAGGAATACGCACCTTCTTTACGCTTTCGGCTTTTTTCTCTACCTCACAGCCGCATTCAGCGGCAAAACGGACACGCGCTTCATCGTCAGACGCCTTTACCGAAGCCGCGTTTACAAGCACCATCCGTCCCGCAATACAAAGTGTCAGCGCAAGCAACAAAGCGGCGGCAACGAGCTTACGTCGGGTAAAAATAAAGTAAAGCTTCATAAATTCACCTCTGAAATAAATCTATGAAGCAAAATTTACGTTTATTACTCTAAAATACAGACAGCATGCGCCGAAATACCCTCAAGCGCACCTGTAAAGCCGAGTCCCTCCTCGGTAGTAGCCTTTACATTGACCTGCGACTTATCCACGCCGGCGTCTGCGGCAATATTCTCGCGCATCTGCCCGATAAACGGCGCAAGCTTTGGTCTTTGCGCTATAACCGTGGCATCTATATTGCCGACCTTATATCCATTTTCGTGCAGTAATTCGACGACCTTACGAAGTAAAATTCGGCTGTCTATACCCTTAAATTCTGCCGAAGTATCCGGAAAATGCTTGCCGATATCTCCGAGCGCCGCCGCGCCGAGCAAAGCATCACTCACGGCATGAAGAAGCACGTCGGCATCCGAATGTCCGAGCAAACCCTTTTCATAATCGATTTTCACACCGCCCAATATAAGCTCACGCCCCTCGGCAAAGCGGTGAACATCGTATCCGTGTCCTATTCTCATAATTCCTCTCCGTCCTCAAGATATACCCTTGCGGTCTCAAGGTCACCTTTTGTAGTGATCTTTATATTTTTACGGTCACCGTTTACTATACGCACGCGATAGCCCGCCGCCTCCATAAGTGCCGCATCGTCAGTCAAAAGGCTTGCGCCCTCAACACTTTGGCAAGCTTCAAGGTACTCCTTTACCGCAACGCCCTGCGGAGTTTGCACCGCAAAAAGCGAGGTGCGGTCAAGTGTATCCTTAACATAGCCGTTTTCATCGGCACGCTTTACCGTATCGTGGATGGGAACCGCGCAGATGATCGCCTTTTCGTTAGCAAGCGCCGCTGTAACGTTGCCGATAACAAGATCAGTAACGAGCGGGCGGGCGCCGTCATGAATAAGCACCCTTTCTTCATTTTCGGCAAGACGCAAAAAACCGTTTTTTACCGATTCATGGCGGTTTTCTCCGCCCTCGGTAATATCGGTAAGCGAGGAAATTCCGTATTGCTCGGCAAGACTTTGCATAACGGGAATATCCTCGGAGCGCGTAACGAGTATGATTCGGGATATGAACGGACAGTTATCAAACGCTTTCAATGTTCTTACTATCACAGGAACACCCTCAAGCAAAGCAAGCTGCTTATTCACACCCTGCATTCGTGATGAAGAGCCTGCCGCAACCACTATAACAGGATAACGAGCCGTTTCCTCTGATGATTCATAACAGAGCTTAAATGCTGTTTTTTCCATAATTCACTCCATTTTATAATAAAAACAAGGTTCTATTTTCAAATGTTGGGGTGTAATTGTCGTAGGGACAGGCGTCCTCGACTGTCCGTTTATACGAAGCGATCTGTAATATCTGTAAACCATGACGGACAATCCGGAGGCTTGTCCCTACGGCATTGACAAAAAATTTATTAAATTTAAAATCATCCCAATATTTGTAATATAACCTTTAACAATAAAGGCTGTCGCTCAAGCGACAGCCCTTTGAAAAAGCTTACTCTCCGTCTTCCTCGTCATGGCAACCGCAGCAGCAATCGTCATCACAGCAATCAAAATCAAACTCAAGAGCCGTTCCACAGTTGGGGCAGTCAATTCCCTCGTCTGCCAGCATCTCGGCATCAAGATAAATAACATCGTTGCAAGCAGGACATACGACCTCGTAAACCTCATCGTCATCCTCGTCGCCACAGCAGCAGCAACCGTCCTCATCGTCGTCCTCATCATAGATAAGCTCTTCGATAGAGGAAAGATCCTCATCAACAGCATCGATCTGATCTGCCATATCAGCAACGGTCTCCTCGATGTCATCGATCTCTACAGCAACATCATCAAGAATATCAATGATAGCGGCAATAAGCTTGCCCTCTTTAGTAGTCTCGTCAAGAGAAAGACCCTCTGCAAGACCCTTGATATAAGCCACTTTTTCGGAAATATTCATTTTATTTTCCTCCGTAAATTAAAATTATGCGCGCTCCATGTACTCGCCTGTACGAGTATCAATACGGATAACCTCGCCCTCGTTGATGAAGAGCGGTACGCGGATCTCACAACCGGTCTCAAGAGTTGCAGGCTTGGTAGCATTGGTAGCGGTATCGCCCTTAAATCCGGGATCGGTAGCAGTAACTGTAAGCTCAACGAAGGTAGGCGGCTCAACACCGAATACCTTGCCCTTATAGGAAAGGATCTTACAGATCATGTTTTCCTTAACAAAACGGAAATTGTCTCCAAGCTCCGAAGCATTGATCGGAACGAGCTCATAGGTCTCCTGATCCATGAAATAGTACAGATCGCCGTCTGCATAGGAATATTCCATATCCTTACGCTCAACATAAGCGGTGGGGAATTTAGCAGTAGGGTTGTAGGACTTTTCAATTACGGCACCTGTTATAACGTTCTTGGTCTTTGTTCTAACAAATGCAGCTCCCTTTCCGGGCTTAACATGCTGGAATTCTACGACCTGAAGTACGTTTCCGTCCTCCTCAAAGGTTACGCCATTTCTGAAATCGCCGGCACTTATCATTTTATTTTCCTCCAAATAATAAAGATTTAATGTTTTTAAAACATAAACACACGCAATTATTATACCACATAACGGTATTTTGTCAAGAAATATCGGTAAAATACGGTAAACTTTTTTGTTTTACGTCACTTTACGAATCGAGATATTCTATAAAATTTTTTAATTTTTTTTGGAACTATCCCCTGTTTTTTCTTTGTTCAAGCATCCAATTAAGCAAGCGGTCATCTCCGTAGGCTTGCTCCCAGGAATCATGACCTACGCCGTAGCATATCTCAATTTTTGCGTTTCCGCCGTTTTTATTGACCATTTTAACCATGTTTATGCTCTCATGCACGGGGACTACCTCATCACAGTCACCGTGATATGCATATATCGGAATATTTTTTATCATTCCCGCATTCCAATAAATACCTGTTCCGCAAACGGGAGCAAGCGCCGCAAAGCGCGAGGGGTCAGCCATAGCAAGCATCCATGAGCCGGTTCCGCCCATGCTGAGTCCCGTAAGATAAATACGGTCGGCATCTATGGGAAGTGTTTCACAAATGTAATCAAGAAAAGCAATCAACGATTCTGTATAGCAACCCCAGAACTTACTGTTAGGACACTGAGGTGCTACAAAAATAAAGGGATATTCTCTGCCTTCTTCGCGGACATATTTCATGTAACCATGGCGCATAGCCGCATCAAGGTCCGTTCCGCGCTCTCCTGCGCCGTGCAGAAAAAATACAAGCGGATATTTTTTAGTTTCATCGTAATCCTTCGGAAGATACTGTACATAATTGAAATTATGATGTGTTTCGCTCTTCCATTCATGCTTTGTATACATATAAGCTCCCCTTTAATTTTCAAGATACGAAAGTATTTGGTCTTTTATTTGTGTCATACCCTCTTTAGTGGGATGTCCCTCTATTTTTGAAATATCTTCAAGCGCAATATACTCTGCACCGAAATGCCCGCAAGCTTTTTTTATGCCTTCTTGAATTTCGGTTTTAATATCGGTATTTATAATAAAAATCACTTTTGTATCTGTAAGCGCTGTTTTAAGGCGGTGAGCAATGTAGCCTATTGCAGGCAGAACGGAAAATAGGTCTTCCCTGCTCCATCCCTCGAGCATCATTTCACCAAGCGGTGCATTTGACCAGCTGTCATTTGTTCCGCCGAAAACAAAAAAGGTGTCAATTTTGTTTTCTTCAAACCAACCCTGTTCGAGCAGCTGCTCAAATCTTGTTATAAAGGAACTGTTTGTACAATCCCCCGAATAACCTGTATATCCGATAGTAGACCCCGACCAGCTATTGTTATGCACAAGAGTAGAAGCAGTCTCATTAATAAGGCTCATCCACCAAGTATTCTCTACCCTGTCAACTCCGAAATCTGTTGAATTTTCAGAATAGTACACAGCATATCCCTCGGGGATATAGCCTTTAAAGGTTGAGTAGCTGTCCCCGAGGATAAATACATTACCTAAATTTATCACTTGAGCTTCTCCATTTCAGCAATGCTGTCGTTGAGATTTTTGACCTTTTCAAGTACCTTTTGCAGATTCTGACGCTGTTGATCAACAACGTTTGCAGGTGCCTTGCTTACAAAGCTCTCATTTGAAAGCTTCTTTTCGATAAATTCTCTGTCCTTATTTGCCGCTTCAAGCTCTTTATTAAGACGTGCAAGCTCTTTTTCGGCGTCTACAAGCTCTTTCATGGGTATATAAACGGTTGCGGCATCGGTAACCACACGTACCGCGCCCTCGGCATTGAAGCTGTCACCAACCTCGACCGCACTTGCGAAAGCCAGACGGCAGATATAAGCCTCTCCTGCCTTAAAGGTATCGGCAGAGCTGCTTGCGATCTGTACGTTGGTCTTCTTGGAAGCCGGAACATTCATTTCGGCTCTGCGGTTACGAACGGCACGGATAACCGCCATTATCTTCTCAAACTCGGTCTCTTCGGACGAGAATTCGAGAGCGGTATCGTATTTAGGCCACTGTGCTGCGACAAGTGCTTCACCGTTATGCGGCATGGACTGCCAGATCTCCTCTGTAATAAAGGGCATGAAGGGGTGCATAAGTGCCAATGTGCCTGTAAATACGTGAACGAGCACGCTTCTTGCAACATCGGCGGCCGCTTCATCCTCACCGTTAAGACGGGACTTGGTTATCTCGATATACCAATCGCAGAATACGTCCCAGATAAAGTCATAAAGCTTCTGAACTGCAAGACCTAATTCATAGCGGTCGAGATTTTCGGTAACGCCTGCAACAAGGGTGTTGTACTTCGAAAGTATCCACTTGTCTTCAAGAGCAAGACTGTCAAGCTCGATCGGCTTTACCGATTCATCCTTAAGATTCATAAGGATAAAGCGCGCGGCATTCCACATCTTATTGGCAAAGTTTCGGCTTGCCTCAACACGCTCCTCTATATAACGCATATCGTTTCCGGGGCTGTTACCGGTAGCAAGTGAGAATCTGAGCGCATCGGCACCGTACTGATCGATAACCTCAAGCGGATCAATACCGTTACCCAAGGATTTAGACATCTTTCTGCCCTGCGAATCGCGGACAAGACCGTGGATAAGTACGGTATCAAAGGGAACCTGACCTGTCTGCTCGATTCCGGAGAACATCATTCTCATGACCCAGAACGGAATTATATCATAGCCTGTAACAAGGGTATTTGTGGGATAGTAATGCTTAAGATCCTCGGTCTGCTCGGGCCATCCGAGAGTAGAGAACGGCCAGAGAGCGGAAGAAAACCATGTATCAAGCGTATCGGGATCCTGCTCGATATTATGGCTCTTACACTTCGGGCAACAGCTCGGCTCATCGCGCGAAACGATAAGCTCGCCGCAATCCGCACAGTACCATGCAGGTATGCGGTGACCCCACCAAAGCTGACGGGAGATACACCAATCGCGGATATTCTCAAGCCAATGGAAGTATATTTTTTCAAAGCGCTGGGGAACAAACTTGGTCTCGCCGTTCTTAACAGCATCAATAGCAGGAGTAGCAAGCGGCTTCATCTTAACAAACCACTGCTTTGAAACGCGCGGCTCAACGGTAGTACCGCAACGGTAGCAGGTACCAACGTTATGAACATGACCCTCTACCTTAACGAGCGCACCCTCTGCCTCAAGGTCGGCAACGATAGCCTTACGTGCTTCGTAGCGATCCATGCCTGCATACTTCGGATAATCCTCTACTATCTTGGCATCATCGGTCATTACATTTATAATGGGAAGATCATGGCGCAGACCTACCTCAAAGTCATTCGGGTCGTGAGCGGGAGTGATCTTAACAACGCCTGTACCGAAATCCATTTCAACATAGTCATCCGCTACAACAGGTATCTCGCGATGAACGAGCGGCAGAACTACAGTCTTACCTATAACATCCTTATAGCGTTCATCGTTGGGGTTTACTGCAACTGCGGTATCACCGAGCAAGGTCTCGGGACGGGTAGTAGCAAGCTCCAAATATCCGCTGCCATCCGCAAAAGGATAGCGCAGATGCCAGAAGCTTCCCTGTTGCTCCTCATACTCGACCTCTGCATCGGAAATAGAGGTCTTACAATGGGGGCACCAATTTATAATGCGCTCACCACGATAGATGAGTCCCTTTTCATAAAGATTTACGAAAACCTCACGGACAGCCGCATTACAACCCTCGTCAAGAGTGAAACGCTCGCGGTCCCAGTCACATGAGGAGCCAAGCTTCTTAAGCTGGGAAAGAATTCTTCCGCCGTAGGTCTCCTTCCATTTCCAAGCGCGCTCAAGGAAGCCGTCACGGCCTATATCGTCCTTTGTGACGCCCTCTTTTTTCATGGCTTCAACTATCTTTGCCTCGGTAGCGATGGATGCATGGTCAGTACCGGGCAGCCAAAGTGTATCAAAGCCCTGCATACGCTTAAAGCGGATAAGTATATCCTGAAGCGTATTGTCAAGGGCATGTCCCATATGAAGCTGACCTGTAATGTTCGGGGGCGGAATAACTATTGTATAAGTCTCCTTACCCTCTTCGCGCTTGGCATGGAAATATTTTCCGTCCAGCCACATCTGGTATATTCTGTCCTCGACCTCTTTCGGATCGTATTGCTTTGCAAGTTCTCTATTCATTTTCTCTCACCTTAAAAAGAAATTTTTTCCTATAATAAAAACATGATAACAGTACAGACTATAATTGTCAACCTTATTTTCTGCGTTTGCAAGTGTTGACAGCATAGTGCCGCCCGGAATACCGAGCGGTGCTTTTTTATACTTTTCTGCTATATGTCCATTTTCGCCTGCTCTGCGGTGTTTGCGGGCTTCAAGCCGCCTGCCGCAGGAAGATTTTTGGTACGGTAGCGATGCTCGCTGTCAAGCGTACCCTTGGTATACGGCTCGACCGAGAAAAGGCGCTGACCCTTTTTCTGTGTCATTACCGCTATACCGCCGTTATCCTTGGTGGTCTTGGCAGGCACCGAGCCTGTATTCACAATAAGCATACGGTTATTGGTAGACTTAAGCAAAAGATCGGTGTCTTCCTTTATAAACATGACCGAATGAAGCGTGAACTTCGAGCAATAAGCATTTATAAGCTTTTTGCGATGGGTCTTGGTCTGATAAGCAGACAGCGGCACCTTGGCGATACGTCCGTTATCAAAGAAGAAGAGCATATAACCCGAATAATCGCGCGTCTCAACCATATAAACGCTGTTTTCGCCCTGATCATAGTCAAGCTTTGAAGCGATAAAATCACCGAGCAGACTTGCTTTACCGTCCGAAAACTCGGTCATGTGCGTTTTATAGACCTGACACTGATTAGTGAAGAAGAGCAGATGTGAAGCGTTGGTGGTCTCGATAGTCTGAACTATCTCGTCTCCCTCTTTAAGCTTCTGCTCACCGCTCATACGAAGCGACTGCGGAGTAATCTTCTTGAAGTATCCCTCTTTTGTAAAGAAAACGGTATAAGGAGAATCATCGACCTCTGCTGCTTCTTCAGCCTCGTCTTCCTCAATATCTCCGCTTATTATAGCAGTCTTACGGTCACGTCCGTATTTATCGGCGACCGCTTTAAGCTCGTTTACGATTATTTTGGAAACGCGGCTTCTGGATTTAAGGATATCCTCCATATCCTCTATATCCTTTTCAAGCTGTTCAACATCGGCAATGCGCTTGAGGATATACTCACGGTTGAGGTGACGCAGCTTTATTTCGGCTACATATTCCGCCTGCGTTTCATCAATACCGAAGCCTATCATGAGGTTGGGAACGACCTCGCGCTCCTCCTCGGTCTCGCGGACTATCTTTATTGCCTTATCAATATCAAGCAATATCTTCTGCAGACCTTTAAGCAGATGCAGCTTTTCCTTTGCCTTTGAAAGCTGGAAATAAACTCTGCGGCGGACACATTCCTCACGGAACGCCACCCACTCGCCTATTATCTCCTTGACTCCCATAACGCGCGGCGAACCGGCAATAAGGATATTGAAATTACATGCAAAGCTATCCTGCAAGGGAGTCATGCGGAACATCTTTTTCATAAACTTCTCGGGATCAACGCCGCGCTTAAGATCAATGGTTATCTTAAGACCCTTAAGATCGGTCTCATCACGGATATCGTTGACCTCGGTGATCTTTTTATTCTTTACAAGCTCTATTACCTTTTCGATAATAGCTTCACTCGTTGTAGTAGGCGGAATTTCAGTTATATCAATACAGTTCTGCGATTTATCATAGGTATAAACACCGCGTATCTTAATGCTGCCGCGTCCCGTCTCATACACCTTTTCCATATCTGCGCGGTTATAAAGAAGTTGACCGCCTATCGGGAAATCGGGAGCGAGCAGAGTATCGGCAACATTTATGTCGTTATCCTTAATATATGCAATAGTAGTCTCGCAGACCTCGCGCAGATTAAAAGGACAAATAGAGCTTGCCATACCTACCGCGATACCTGTATTGGCATTTACAAGCACCGACGGGAAGGTGACCGGAAAGAGCGTGGGCTCCTTCATGGTAGCATCGTAGTTATCGACAAAATCAACGGTGTCCTTATCGATATCGCTGAAAAGCTCTGCCGAAATGGGTGCGAGCTTTGCCTCGGTATAACGCGAGGCGGCATAAGCCATATCGCGCGAATACGCCTTACCGAACGAACCCTTTGACGCAACATACGGATGAAGTAACGCCTGATAGCCCTCGGACAGACGCACCATCGTTTCGTAAATAGCGGCGTCACCGTGGGGGTTTAATTGCATAGTACGACCGACGATATTAGCAGATTTAATTGTACCGCCGTTCAACAGACCCATATTGTACATGGTATACAGCAGCTTGCGGTGGGACGGCTTAAAGCCGTCTATTTCAGGGATCGCACGCGAGAGTATAACGCTCATAGCATACGGCATATAGTTAGTCTCAAGCGTTTCGGTTATAGGCTGTTCAACAACAGTACCCGCACCCGCAATAAAGGCATCCATTATGGGAGCGGACGGTGTAATTTCATTTTTTTTCTTTCTTGGAGCCATTTACATTTCTCCTTTTCAATTTACGATACATCGGCTTCGTCGATATACATATACCCATTTTCGGCTATGAAATCCTTTCGTCCCTGCAGGTTATCGCCAAGAAGCAGATCAAACATCTCACTTGTGCGCTCGGCATCGGCAGGCATGACCTTTACAAGGCGGCGGGTAGCAGGATTCATGGTGGTAAGGTTCATCATCTCGGGCTGGTTTTCACCAAGTCCCTTTGAACGCTGAATGGTATATTTTGCATTACCTATTGTTGTAAGGATATCATTCTTTTCCTTTTCATCATAGGCAAAATAGGTTTTTTCCTTGGTATTTATCTCATACAGCGGAGTCTCTGCGATATATACCTTGCCTGCGTTTATAAGCGTAGGCATAACACGGTAGATCATGGTGAGAATGAGGGTGCGGATCTGGAAGCCGTCAACATCGGCATCGGTACATATTATGACCTTGCTCCAACGCAGATTGTCAAGATTAAAGGTCATAAGATCCTTATTCGCTTTAGAGCGCACCTCAACACCGCATCCGAGCACCTTTATAAGATCGGTTATAATATCGCTTTTAAATACCTTTTCATATTCCGCCTTAAGGCAGTTGAGTATCTTACCGCGAACGGGTATTATTGCCTGAAATTCAGCATCGCGCGCCAATTTACATGAGCCTAAAGCCGAGTCACCCTCAACTATAAAGACCTCGCGCACCGCTACATCCTTACTGCGGCAATCAACGAATTTCTGAACACGGTCCACCATAGAGTTGCTTGAAGAAAGAGTCTTTTTAAGATTTATGCGTTCCCTCTCGCTTTTCTCACGGCTACGCTTATTTACAAGCACCTGATCGGCTATCTTATCCGCCTCTGCCTTATTTTCAATAAAGTAGACCTCTAACTGATGACGGAAAAATTCATTCATCGCTTCATATATAAAGCGGTTGGTTATTGACTTCTTGGTCTGATTTTCATAAGAAGTCATGGTTGAGAAGGAGGAAACGACTACTATCAGACACTCCTCGATATCCGAAAAGGTTATCTTGCTTTCGTTTGCCTTATATTTTCCTGTTTGTTTTATATAAGAATCTATCTGATAGAAAAACGCACTTCTTACCGCCTTTTCGGGAGCGCCGCCGTATTCAAGCCAGCTTGAATTATGGTAATACTCCTTTAAGGTATGACGGTTACTGAAGCAAAACGCCGTTTTTATCTTGACCTTGTATTCGGGCTTGTCCTCGCGGTCGCGTCCCTTTCGCTCGGTCTGAATAAACTGCGGAGTGGTAAGCCGCTCGTCCTCTCCTGCGATCTCTGCAATATAATCCTGAATACCGTTATTAAAAACGATATCGGTGTTCTCAAATTTTGCGCCCTTCTGCTCACGGAAGGTAAAGAGCAGACCGTCATTTACTATAGCCTGACGCTTGAGAGTATCTATAAAATATTCACGCGGAATATTAATATCGGTAAAAACATCAAGGTCAGGCTTCCAACGGGTCTTGGTACCTGTATCCTTACCCGAATACGGTTCCTTTTTAAGTCCGCCTACATTATAACCCTTTTCAAAGTGAAGGTTATATTTGTAGCCGTCTCGCTTGATCTCTACGTCCATATATTCAGAGGAATACTGCGTTGAGCAAAGGCCGAGACCGTTAAGACCGACCGAATACTCGTAGTTTGCGCCCTCATTTGTATTATATTTACCGCCTGCATACAGCTCACAGTAAAGCAGTTCCCAGTTGTAGCACTGTTCCTTATTATTAAAATCAACCGGTGCACCGCGACCGAAGTCCTGCACCTCTATGGAGCCATCTGCATAAGACGTGACTATAATTTTTTTACCGAAGCCCTCGCGCGCCTCATCTATTGAATTGGAGATGATCTCAAAGACCGAATGCTTACAGCCGTCAATACCGTCCGAGCCGAAAATAACGCCGGGGCGTTTTCTTACTCTGTCGGGTCCTTCAAGCTTCTGAATACTGTCATTACCGTATTCAACCGTTTTTTTAGCCATCTGAATACTCCTTTATTGTATTATCTGTATCAGTATACACTATATTTTGTGTTCTCGTCAAGTAGATTGTCATATTTTTTGTGATTTTAATTATTTTTTACCAAGCGAAAAATTACGGTTGCAAATTTCGTTTAAACGAAATATAATATTAAGAAAAAGAACATTGTTCGTTTAAACGAAGAAAACAAAGAGGGATAAAATGGAATATCTTACCGCAAAACAAACAGGAGAAAAATGGGGCATTACTCTGCGCCGAATTCAGGAGCTTTGCAGAACAGGAAAGATCGGCGGAGTAGTACGGCACGGACGCGAATGGATGATACCTGCCGATGCACCTCGCCCTGTTGACCGTCGACGCCGCGAGCACAAGGATACCGATACCAATGCGCTCATGCCGCGAAGAAGCCCTTTTATTGCTATGACCGATCTTTACAGTATTCCCGGCAGTGCCGACCGAGTATACGCTTCTCTTTCAGACCGTCCCGAAACGGCGGCACTTTTCGGCGCACAGATATCACTTTATCGCGGAGAGTTTGACAAGGTGTATCATACTGCACAACGCTTTCTTAAAAGTAATTTTACCTATAATAAGCAGGTTGGAGCAGGATTGTTGCTCTCGCGCTGTGCGGTTTTTAAGGGTGATATTTCTCTATGGCGCGATGCAAGAAAATATATATATGAAACGCCCTGCAGTAATCCCGAAGAAAAAAAAGACCTTGAATTCTGGCTTGCCGCCGCTGACAGCGGTATACATGATATAGTAAACTATCCGGAATGGTTCTCCATGGGTTGCTTTGATCCGCTCCCGCGCGACTCCTATCCTGCCGCGCGTTATTATTATCTCAGATATCATTATACTTTAGCCCGACAGCACAGCATGGACAAGGACGGAACGGTACCGCACGCCCTTTTTATGTATCTTCTGCCGGTTACCGGCGAGCCGCTTATTTCGCAGACCAGAAGTGACGGCGCCATACTTGCAGAAATATATCTGCTGTTGACCTGCGCTGTAGCATATCACATTACAAACCGCGACGATTTAGCCATAAAGCATATTGACCGCGCTATCGATCTCTCCGTTCCCGACCGGCTTCTGGTGCCGCTTGCAGAGCACCGCAGACCGCTTGATTTTTTGCTTGACGAGCGCATAAACGCAAAAGCACCTCAATACTTAAAAAAAATAAGAGCACTTGCAAAAACCATAAATGACGGTTGGACCAAACTACACAATTCCGTTCTCGGGCATACCATTTCTTCCGAATTCACAACAAGAGAATATGAGGTGGCGCGCCTTGCTGTGTACGGCTTTTCAAACAAGGAGATCGCTGACCAACTTAAGATATCGGTAAACTCGGTCAAGCATGCCTTGCGTACCGCGATGGACAAAACGGGTGCCAACCGCAGAAGTGATCTTAACAGATATATATGGTGATACATCAAAAAAACCTACTTTTTTCGCATGTTTAGAGTGGTGTTTTTTATATAATAAGATATTATAATATATACATAACATAAAAAATAGGAGGGAAAGTATGTCAGACAAAGCTTTCCTACGCGAAGGTGAACTGTACAAGCGCATTGAAATTGCCGGACATACCTTTGATATCCTCTACGGATTCTATACCGAGGCAGAGAGGGACAAAAACGAGCTTACTCCCATATTCCCCGACTTTGAAGCGTTCCCTGTTTTCTCACAGGAGGGACATCCTTTGGTCAACCGTATTCAGGATGCTTGCGAACACTACTGTACCAAGATAGACGGCTCGGGTGACGGTTGGTGTGCTGACTGTATCCACTTCCCGAGTGAAAACCGTGAGATAGGGATATGCAGTTGCATACACCGACGGTGCAGTTCTCATTCATAAAAGCTACATGAGCTTGAACAGCCTTTTTTTATTGGCAAATTAACCTAGTCTTAAAATCTTTTCAGAAATCAATTCATAGGAGGAAAAACAATGAAAAGAAATATCTCTACTCTTTCCAAAAGGATACTCACGCTGTTTTTGAGCGTTATGATGATCCTTTCGGCGTTACCGCTCATGTCGGTAACAGCAGACACCGATGATACCCGTGTAGTAGATCCCGAAACTGTTGACAAATGGCAGGCTTTATTCGGAAATTCTACAAACAATACGCTTAATGCGGGTATTGTTCTGCGCGATAAGACGGTATATAATCCGTCCAAGCTGCCCGCAGATATTGCAAAGCATATCACAATGGATGAGAATAAAAAGGACAACTTCTTGGTTTCCCTTTCAGCCATTGCTTCCAACAAGGAGATAAAGGGCTATTCAAATCTCCCCTCGGACACTATGCTTGTGCTTGATCTTTCGGGAAGTATGGTAAATCAGAGCAATGCTATCGCCAACATGGTCACCGCTGCCAACGCGGCAATGGACGAGCTTTTTGCGCTTAATCCTTACAACCGTGTAGGTATGGTTCTGTATTCAGGAAACTCCGCTTCGGACGAACCTGCTTATACTTCAAGCGCTACTGTACTTTTGCCGATCGACCGCTATGTTCCCATCAAGCAGACTGTACGACAGGAAAATCCCGACTATGACGAGCACAAAAGAGTTACCGGAAGCGGTCGCACCAATCCTTATGACACAGACGGCGATTATAAGTATATAGACGTAGAAAAAAACACATATATCAGCCGTAGTAATAACACTATTTCGATTGCTTCAGGTCTTAAAAACACCAATGGTGTCGCGGTATCCAAAAAAACCAAGACTGCAAGCGGCGGTACTTATATACAGAACGGTTTGAGCCTCGCTGTTAAAGAGTTCAAAAAAATAGAGGACACAACCATTGAGGGTACGGGAATTCAGTCCGGTACTATCCGTCTTCCCATAATGGTGCTCATGAGTGACGGTGCTCCGACAGTTGCAACTAATACCTATACCAATATAGACACCTCGAATATGGGTAACGGCACATCCACAAGTGACGGTCTCGGCTTTTTGACACAGCTTACAGCCGCATGGTCACGCGAACAGCTTAAATCCCATTACGGACGCGAGCCGATGTTTTATACTTTGGGACTCGGAAGCTCCATTACAGGTGTTGCCGAGGGTGTTCTTGATCCTTATGTGTCCACCGTTGGTATGAACACCTATTGGAACAGCTACCTAAAGCTTGCTGCTAACGGCACCATGAATGTTTATCACAATAACAGCAGCAAATCCATAACCCGTAATACTTCGATCACCAATCAATTCTATGTTAACGAATACTTTAAGGCGCAAACCGGTGACGATCTTATAAATGCTTTTGAAAGTATTGTTAATGAGATCATTCTGCAGTCACGCTACTATCCCACCTTTATTTCCGATACTCATAACTTCGACGGATATATCACCTTTGAGGATCAGATAGGTCCCTACATGGGAATTTCCTCGGTTAAAGGAATTCTTATAGGCGATCACTTCTTCAGCGGAGCAAAGATCGCTCAGAATTACTCCGAGGGCGGCGGAAGCTTTGGTACTGCCTCCAACCCCACCGCGTTGGGCAATGAATTTATCCGTTCGCTTCGCATCCGTCTCGGTCTTACACATTCGCAAGCGCAGGCTCTTGTTGAGGACGCTTACGAGGCAGGTCAGTTAAGATATAACGCACAGACAGGCAAATTCAGTTCCTATATCGGCTGGTACGGCGATAAGGACGGCAATGTTCTCGGACATTGGCATTCGGGACATACTTCGGCAGACTATCCCGAAGGCGCTACTACCATCAACTGCTCTTACGAATTCCTCGGCGAGACTGATAAGACTCACGGAATTGCCGATACCGATATGATGTATGTTTCTGTACGTGCGGTATCAGATATTGCCACAGGCGAGCAGTCCATGATATGGAAGATACCTGCCGCTCTCATACCTGTTGTCACCTACTCGGTAAGCTTTGAGGGAACCACCTATGAAAACGGAACCAACTTCAAGGTCGATATCACAGAGGCAGATCCTATTCAGTTGCTTTTTGAGGTTGAACTTGATCCCGATATAGATGAATTCAACGTAACCGAGGTCGTCGGTAAAGACTACTATCATATCAATGATGACGGCTCCTACAGCTTCTATTCCAACCGTTGGGGCAGTGCCGATCATAACGATCACCACATCGATTACACCGATCCATACAGCCATCTTACTACCACAAGCTCTTTCCGTCCCTCTCTTGAAAATGAGCGGTATTATTACACCGAGAACACCCCTGTACTTGTAAAGAACGGCAACGATTATGTGATCGCTACAGGAGTTTTGGATCCCAACAAGACCTACTACCACGCCAGCAGATACTTTGAGATAACCAACAGTCTCACAGGGGCTGCTGAAATGAAGTACAATTACGAAGCAATAAGCGAACATTCGCTTTCCCTGGCGAAGCCTTCAGAGGACGGCAGAAGCTGGTATATCCCCAAAGGAACCATTTACCGTATGCTTGAAGCCTATACCGAGTTCGGTAAAAAGTCCTCTAATCTCACCGAAACACTCGAATATTCAGACTATCCCTTTGTAGAAAATCCGCATGACGAGAATTATGATTTTACGCAGTATGCCTGCATAAGCTTCCTTGGAAATAACGGTACATTTACGCTTATGCCTGCAACGGGAATAAAGATATCTAAGAGCGTTCCCATGATAATTGCCGACACCGATACCAACTTCACCTTTGATGTTGAGGTTGATGGCATTGCAGACGGCAGATACAGAGCAAGAAAGGTAGACGCCGCAGGCAACACCGCTGATACTACCGTTTCCTTTACAAATGGTAAGGCAAGCGTTGTTATCGGCGCAGGAGAGTCACTATATATCGTTGATCTGCCCGAAAATGCCGAATTCTCGGTAACCGAGCGCGATCACGATAACTACGGTGTTTCTTCCTCTACCCTTAACGGCAATGCAGTAAACAAGGACACCGTTTCCGGCACTTTAACAGCCCATCGGCTTCAGCAGGTAGCCTATGTAAATACCTACAAGACTACAGGCAATCTCATGATAAACAAGACCGTTCGCCACAACCTTGGCGGAGACTTCACCGCCGATCTTTCAAGCAAGGAATTTACCGTTAAGGTAACTCTTACGGGAAGCGATATTCCCGAGACGGTAGAGACGGCGGCAGGAACCGTTTTAAACGTAGCGCAGGACGGATCTTTCACCTTTAAGATAAAGGACGGTCAGACTGTTACTGTAACCGATCTTGACGAGGGTCTCGGATATATTATAGAAGAGATAAATATGCCCGCAGGCTTTAATATGTCGGCTGACTCTAACGGACTTCGCGGTACTATAAGAGCCGATGAAAACGCCAGAGCATACCTTATAAACAATTACGAGCCCGCTCCCTATACTCCTTCATTTAAGCTTGAAGCCAACAAGGTGCTCAAGGGCAGAGATTGGAAAGCAGACGATAAGTTTATCTTCCAGATTCAAAAGCTTGTAGGAAGCGAATGGGTAATGGTTGAGGATGAGATAATCGTAAGCGGAAGCAATGCAGTAGGCGATACTGTTGAATTCAGTTATGACAGTATGCCCAATCTTTCATTTAATAAGATAGGCACCTATCACTACCGTATATATGAGGTCACCACAACCAAAACAAGCACTGATTTTGAACGTATTCCCGGCATAATCTATGACAACAGCATTCACAGCTTCGCAGTGCATATCACTGATAATGACGGTGACGGAAAATTAGAGGGCAAGATCGTTCCCGTAGCCCCTGTTACCGCATTAGGAAGCGGAGATGATTGGACCATATCGACCACATTTACCAACACCTATGTACCCGTTGGTAATGACACCTTTACGCTTGATATCAACAAGTCCATTACAGGCTCTGACGATATACCGTTAAGTGGCTTTAACTTCGGCATTTATTCCGATGCCGCGGCAACCGAGCTTATCACTACAGCCACCACCGATTCAAACGGTAAAGCCGTTTACTCGCTCACCTATTCTCCGATGGATCTTCTTGACAATAACGGCAGTTATGCCAAAGAGAAGACCTTTACCTATTATGTAAAGGAGATTGCTCCCGAGGATAACGATCCTTCGAAAATAGGCGGCATGACCTATAACGATACTGTTTATGAGTTGGTTATAAGCCTTAAGGATAATCTTGACGGCACCATTAAAGCCACCTTGG
>JAFPCJ010000003.1 GCA_017423885.1 Clostridia bacterium
ATAATGTTGAAGGCTTTGAAAATATACGGATAAAGGATAGCTCCGATATCGTGGGCATCAGGGAGAGCCGACGCGTTATGGGACTTTACAAGATAACCGCCGAGGATCTGTATGAAGGTAAGACCTACGAGGATACCGTGGTCCATAGATGCTATTTCTGTATAGATATCCATAATCCTGCCGGCGGCGGTCAGGCAGAGGACGATGCGTTTACCCATCTGCCCCAGAATTACGATATCCCATACCGTGCGATGGTGCCTAAAAGGACTGCAAATCTCATTGTTGCAGGTCGTTGCATCAGCGGTACTCATCGAGCGCACGCTTCCTACAGAGTTATGAATATATGCATGTGTATGGGTGAAGCGGCAGGCGCGGCGGCTGCCGTTTGCGTAAAGCAAGGAAAATGTGCGGCTGAAATAGACGTAAAGAATGTTCAGCAAATACTTATAAACCGTGGAATCAGTTTATTTGAAAAGGAGTAGGTACAATGAATTTTACCGAAATTGCTTTAAACAGACAATCCTGCCGAAGCTATGACCCTCAAAGGGCGGTTGAGCAAGAAAAATTGAATGCAATACTCGAATGTGCGCGGCTTGCACCCTCTGCCTGTAACGGTCAGCCTTACCGTATTACGGTGTGCACGGGAGAAAGTGCCAAAGCGGCGGCAAGGGCAACAATGGGTATGGGCATGAATAAATTTGCAATCGAAGCGCCTGTTATCATGGTGATTTCCGAAGAGCCGTACGTAAAATCGGCGGCATTGGGAGCGAAGCTTAAAAAGAACGATTACCGTTCAATAGATATCGGTATTCTTACGGCTTATATTACTGCTGAAGCCGAGGCGCAGGAACTTTCAAGCTGTATCCTCGGATGGCTTGATGACATGAAGCTTCGCGAAATATGCGGCGTGACAGCTCCGGTGCGCCTTGTCATCACCCTTGGCTATAAAAAGGAAGATGACACTTTACGCCCCAAAAAACGCAAGGAATTAAAGGAACTTGTGTCCTTTAAGGAATGAGTGGAATTTAAATAAGAAGCCTATGGTGTCACGCCGCGTAGGGACTTTTTCTCCGACTTGTCCGTTAATCTGTCCTTTAATCATCTGCGAACCTTAACGGACATCCCATAAAGTCTGTCCCTACGGCAATGACACCCCAACATTTGTTATACAGCCTAAAAAACAGCAGAAACCGTTAATATTCGGTTTCTGCTGTTTTTTTATTTCTGATTTTTAAGGTATGTAAGGTAGTTTTCGAGTATCATGGTGGCGGCAACGGCGTCAATAACGTTTTTGCGCTTTTTGCCGTATGTGCCTGCATCGTCAAGGGCAGTATATGCGGCAACGGTTGTGCAGCGCTCGTCCCAAAGTACGGTTTCAATTCCGCTTTTTGCTTTTATGGCTTCGGCTATGCTTTTGCATTCCTCTGCGCGCGAGCCGTGCGAGCCGTCCATGTTGACGGGAAGTCCCACTACTATTCTTTCGGCACCGTATTTCTCGGCGCAAATACAAAGCTTTTCTATCAGCTTTTCCTGATTGTATTCATGTATTACTTCTTTAGGAAAGGCAAACGAGGCGCCTGCATCGCTTACGGCTATTCCCGTCCTCGCTTTTCCGGCATCGACCGACATAATTATCATTTGTTTTCTTCCTTTGCATAGCTTGCTATTTTACTGCGTTTTGGCATGAACTCAACGGGAACGTGAGAAGCATCGTTTGCAAACACTATCCTCGGATTAAGCTCCTCATCAAATTCAAGCAGTGTGACTGCGGTATTGTCAGTCCATCCTGTATCTTTAAGACGCTCTATACTGCCGTATAAAAGACGGCATAAAAGGCAACGTGTAACTCCGCCGTGAGTAGCGCAGGCAACAGTTTTGTCGGGATTTTGGCGCGCAATGTCAACCACCGCTTCCCATATTCGCTCGTATGTAACCCTCATCGGCTCTCCGCCCTCGGGATTGATATCCTGCGGATGCTCAAGCCACATTTCCCGAAATTCGGGATACTTTTCAAATATTTCGGCAAAGGGTATACCCTCAAAATTTCCGCAGTCAAGCTCGCGAAGACCATCATATATTTCAACATCCAAACCCTTGCGGTCGGCTACTGCGTGCGCGGTTTTTTGAGTGCGTATGAGCGGACTCGAATATATGCGGTCAAGATGTATGTTTTCAAATCTTTTCCCGAGATATTCAAGCTGACGCGCTCCCGTTTCGGTAATGTCAAGGTCTATAGAGCCTTGCAGAAGTCCCTTTGAGTTACCCTCAGCCTCACAATGGCGTATCAAATAAAGCTGTGTCATATTTTTCACCGTTTTGTAAGTTTAAATTTAAAGCATATATATTCCTGATTCAAGCAGTACAAATTCGCGATGCTTTACCTTCAAATATCCGTATACCGACTCCGAGAACTCAAGATGATCCGATACTGAAAATGAATCGAGGTCAAACTTAATAAGCTTGTTTGAGCCGACATTGCTTATCATAGCCTCGTTGTTATCTATGAAAATATCACACGGTCGGTCAAAGGGGGATGAACTGCCGCCGATACGCAGTTCCTCGCGCATCGTAGTAAGATTGAAGCGTAGAAGAACATTTGCCGAAGCATAGCATACCCAAAGCGAATTTTTATGAAAAGCAATATCGGTAGGTATATTTCCGCGATAGGTAAGCTCGCCCGTCCAAAGCGGCATGCCCTCATCGTCAAAAAGTACAGCTCGTCCGTTGTCCTCTATCATAAAAACTCTGCCTGTAGGGAGCACCAAAGCACGCGCAGAAACATAGTTACTGCAAAGCGATGCAACGGCGCGGTAGTTACTGCCGAATTTTGAAAGCTGATATATGTTTTTGGCCACCTCGGTGACTGTTTTTGTGTCAAAGGATATCATCTGATAGCGTACCCTTGCTTTGTTATCAAGATTTTCCTTGCAGTAGGAAAAAACTATACCGTTAGGTTGAGCTACCATTTCATATACTTTTCCTGCAAAAAGCCGTTCCATCAATTTACCCTCCCAAGGGTGCACTCACTATAGGGTGAGTGCACCCTTATCTATCATACTTTGAACCGCTAACATAACGCCTGTTTTGGCGCTGTGGAAATTAATACCGCCCTGCATCCAAGCGGCATAAGGCTCGCGCAGAGGACCGTCAGCTGAAAGCTCTATCGAAGAACCGAGCGTAAACGCACCTGCCGCCATTATAACGGGGTCATCGTACCCCGGCATCTCCCAAGGCTCGGGGCTCACAAAGGAATCAACCGGTGCGCCCGATTGCATACCCTGACAAAAGGCGATAAGCGCCTGAGCTGAGCCGAGGGTTATACATTCGATTATGTCACCGCGCTTTTCGTCATAACGCGGAGTTACCTCAAAGCCTAAATTTTCAAGCAATGCCGCTGTATATACGGCGGTCTTCATAGCTTCGCCTACTACATGCGGAGCCGAGAAAAGACCCATGAAAAGCTCGCGGTTGTGTCCAAGCGTAGCGCCGACCTCACGACCTACTCCCGGGCAGGTCATTCTTGCCGCACACTTCTCAACCAACTCATGCTTACCTGCGATATATCCGCCTGTAGGCGCAATACCGCCGCCGGGGTTTTTGATAAGCGAGCCTGCAACCAAGTCTGCTCCAACATCGCATGGCTCGAGCTCCTCAGCAAACTCACCGTAACAGTTATCTACCATTATCCAAGTATCGGGGGAGACCTCCTTTACGGCATCGCAAAGCGCTTTGATATCAGCTATTGTAAGACTCGGGCGCAGACTGTAGCCGCGCGAACGCTGAATATATGCAACCTTATATTTGTTCCAAGCAAGCTCGGAGCGGATAGAATTAATATCAGGACGTCCGTTTTCAAGCAAATCTACCTGCGCGTATTCAACTCCGTAATCGGCAAGCGAGCCATCCACCTTACTGTCAATACCGAAGACCCCTGTTATAGTGTCATACGGTCTGCCTGTAAGCGAAAGTATCTTATCCTTCGGGCGCAAAAGTCCAAAAAGGGCGACTGCCAAGGTATGAGTACCCGAAGCAAAGCTGTGACGAATGAGCGAATCCTCCGCTCCCATACAGCCTGCCATGATTTTTTCGAGCGTCTCTCTGCCGGGGTCATCATAACCGTAACCCGTAGAGATCCCGAGATGTACTGCACTTACGCGATTTTCTATAAATTGCTTAAGTACCTTTTGCTGATTGTATTCTGTGATCTTTTCTATTTTTTCAAACTGCTCGCGAACAAGTCGCATAACAGCTTCGTCCATTCTTTTTAGTTTTTCGTCAAATCTGAAAAATTCCATTTTATTTCACCCATTGAGCCGCTTTGTACAGCTCTATAAATCCGTTTTTTTCATAAAATCCGCGTACTTCATCGCGGCAACACGCCAATACCGTTCTGCCGTAGTTTTTTTGAAGTATACGCGCTAAAGTAAGGCTTCCTTCACCTTTTTTTAGAGATGCTATGCCTTGTATAAGCGCATACTCACCGCTGTGTATGCTGTACGCCGCTGAATTTTCGCCTAAATAAAAGCAGGCATGTCCTCGATTTACTCTGCGGCAGAGGTCTACCGCAAAATGCTCGTATTGCGGAACATCAAGCTCGGCTGCCTTAAAAACAGCGTAAATTTTTGAGCTTTTAAGCTCCTGCTCATGCGTGCTAAAGCGCTCATCGGAATGCTTTGCCATAACAGAGGATAATGTCAGAGGGAAAAGTCCAATCCTTTTAAGTGTACTCTCGCTCGAAAATATGCTTTCGGGGGAAATAACACTTATAAACTCCGATAATTCTTCGGTATCGGCATTTATATCAAGTACAGTCATGTCCGACCCGAGCATACAGATATACGCGCGAGCATCGTCCTGCTCCCAAAAAAGCGCTTCATCGCGGTAGCATTCGTAAATATTTAAAAGCCTTACACATTCTGCCTTCTTGAAAGAAAGCGGCGGTAACTGCGGTATAAGCCTTATCATTCTATTTCGCCCGAGCCAATAGCACCCAACATATATCTTGCAAGCGAGACAGCCGATTCAATATCACGCTTATCAGCAACGCTTGATGCTGAATGGATATATCGGCAGGGAACAGAAAGGGCAATAGTCCTTACACCGCCGCGGCTTAAATGTATCGCCGCCGAATTATTGCCGCCTGCTACAGCCGCTTTTGGTTGACATAACACTCCGCTGCCGAGCGCCGCATTATAGTAAGCGCGGTCGTATACCGTTCCGCCGTCCATAAAGGAAACGGCAACACCCTTTCCTTGAATACATACTCTGCGCGACTCTTCAACATCGGCAACATCTGCGGCAGTAGTACCCTCAAGCACTATGCATGCATCAGGCTCTACCGTAAATGCCGCCGCGCGTGCGCCGCGTGTGCCAACCTCTTCCTGAACGGTAAAGGTAGCGTAAAAATCATACTCACTTTCCTCGCGCAAAAGGGTTATAAGTATTGCACAGCCGATGCGGTCGTCAAGCGCTTTCATCTTGATTTTGTCGCCGCATTCCACCCATTCGCTCTCAATTACAGCCCTACTGCCGAGCGGAACCATTGAAAGAGCATCCTCGCGATCCTTGGCACCGATGTCGATATATAATTGATCGGCTTTTGGAAGCTTTTTGGCTTCGTCCCCCCGAGCAAGATGAATGGGCTTACAGCCGATAACACCGTAACGCTCACCGAGCTTTACACGTCTTGAAAGCATAACGGCAGGGTCAATTCCGCCTACGGTTTTAAACTTCAGAAAACCGACAGCCGTGACCGAGGAGATTATAAGACCGACTTCATCGGTGTGCGCGTCAAGCATTATGCGCTTACAGGGTGTCTTTTTGCCCTTTTTGAATGCGATTATACTGCCTAAAGGATCAATATGCCAATCGCAAAATCCGTCAATATAAGAAATAATACGCTCACGTACTGCGCCCTCGTCTCCCGAAGTAGCGTCAATTTCGCAAAGCTCACGTATCAACTCAAGCATTCATGACACCTCCTGAAAGCACGTATTTTTCGAGTATATCGCATACCGAAACGATATCTTTAATGTCAATTACTTCAACTGCGGTATGCATATTGCGAAGCGGTATAGAAACAAGACCTGTTTTAACTCCGCCGCGCGAAATAGAAATAACATCGCTGTTTGTGCCCGTGCTTCTTCCCATTACCTCGGTTTGATGCGGTATACCGTTTTGCTCGGCTATATCATGAAGCTTTTTGCCGATGGCGCTGTCAAGTATGGGCGAAAGACCGATCATTGCGCCGCCCGAGAGCTTTCCGCAATCGTCTGCGGAAATGTCGGGTCCGTCACCGAAGCTTACGTCAAGCGCGATTGCTTCGTTTGGCTCAACCGTATAAGTAGCGGTTCGACTGCCGCGGCATCCAAGCTCTTCCTGATCGCTGAAGGTAAACACAACGTTTATCGGAAGCTCCTTGCCCTTAAGGCGTCTTGCAAGCTCAATAAGGCAGACTACTGCGGCGCGGTCATCAAAGGATTTTCCCGTAACTCTGCCGTTTGCAAGCTCGGCAGGAGAAATACGGTAGGTCACCATATCGCCGACCGAAATAAGCTCGCGTGCCTGCTCGCCTAAGAGCGTATCTACTTTAAGCTTTGCTATATCGTCAAATTCCATGTCTCCCGAAGAAAGATGGGGAGGGGTACTGCAGAAATACGCAGGTATTTCGCGCTTGCCGTGCACCGTGACAGCGCATGCGGGAAGTCCGCGAAGATCGAAGCCGCCGCATTTTGCAAGCGTCAGAAAGCCTTCAGAGTCAATGTTGGTAACGGTAAAGGCTATCTCGTCTATATGAGCATCAAGCATAAGGGTATACTCGCTGTTACCCTTCATTCTACCGATGACCGTAAGTCCTTTTTGCTCACATTCAGCATACTCGCTTAAAGCCTTAAAGCTTAAGTCGGACGCTGTGTGAAGCGGTCCTGCCGATACTGCGGCAGACAGTTCAAACAAAAGATTTTTTATATCCATCACAGTTTATTTACTACTTCCTTAAAATGATTTCCGCGAGCGGCAAAATTCGGGAAAGCATCGAAGCTTGCGCACGCAGGACTCAATGCCACGATATCGCCCGATACTGCCTTTTCATGCGCTAACTGCACAGCTTCGGCAATATCCTTTACTCTGATTATCTCGGGACTTGAATCGAAGCCTGCATAGCTTCTGATGGCTTGCTCGATCTTTTCGGCAGTATGACCGCAAAGATATAGCGTTTTGACCTTTTCCACTACATGAGGAGCGAGCGGCTCAAAGGGAATATGCTTATCGTAACCGCCTGCAATAAGGATTATTTTCTGCTTAAAGGCTTTAAGTCCTGCAATGGTGCGCGAGGGACTTGAAGCGATAGAGTCGTTGTAATACTTTACTCCGTCGAGTTCTCTTACAAATTCGATCCGATGCTCAACACCCATAAACTCGCGCGCTACTTTTCGGATGCTTTCAACGCCTACATAACCCCAGACTGCGGTAATAGCCGCAAGATAGTTTGCAACGTTGTGGTCGCCTATAATAGCTATGTCATCGCGATGGAGTATCGGAACGTCCATACCGCGGTAAGCCATGTGAAGAACGCCCTCATCGTCTACCCAGGCGCCGTTACGAAGCTGTCTGTCCATACTAAAGCCCAAGGACTGTCCTCTGACGTGTGCTCTGAAGCCCTCGGTTATTTCGTTATCACGGTTAAGTACAGTGCGCGAAAATGCATTCTGGTGCAAAAGCACGTTTTTCTTGGCTTCTACATATTCATCCATGTCCTTGTGAACATCAAGATGATTAGGAGCAACGTTGGTGACTACCGCAACATCGGGACTCTTTCTCATGGAGATGAGCTGGAATGAAGAAAGCTCTACTACAACAAAATCCTGCGGCTTGATGTTTTCAATTTCGGGTAACAGCGGTCTGCCGATATTTCCGCCTACATGTACGGTCTTGCCCTCGGCTTCGAGCATTTTTGCAATAAGGGTGGTGGTAGTGGTCTTGCCGTCCGAGCCTGTGACTGCAAAAATAGTAGCGGGGCATAGATCGAAAAAGACTTCCATCTCACTCGTTACAGCAATACCCTTTTTGCGAGCCGCCTCCAATTCGGGCAGATGAAAGCTCATACCGGGAGTGCGGAAAATTATTTCGACCTCAAGCTTTTCAAGATAATTTTCTCCAAGCCTTAATTCTGCACCTGCATTTTCTAATTTATCTGCAAGCTCACCGAGCTGCTCTCTTGTGCGGCGGTCGCATACATATACCCTTGCTCCCTTTTCGAGAAAACTTAATATTAAGGGAGTGTTACTTATTCCTGCGCCGCAGAAGGCGATGCGCTTACCCTTCATTTGTTCAAAAAACTGTTTAAAATCCATATCTTCAGCCCCCAAATTTTAAATGAGCATAATTATACATATATATTATACTTTTAAATCTGCAAAATATCAATAGCTAACCTGATAAATATTGTAAATTTTTTGCGAGCTGTTTTTATGTAAAAATCCGTCCAAATTCCCCAAAATCCGACTAATTTTTGTTTTGGGCATTTTGTTGTTGACTTTAATGTTTAAAAGTGGTATATTGCGGGTGAAAA
>JAFPCJ010000036.1 GCA_017423885.1 Clostridia bacterium
ACCGTCAAGATCAACATACTGTGTTGCGATCTGACCGTTTTCAGCCAACTGCTTTATAAGCTCCTCGGAAGCCAAGAAACGGCCTTCACCGTGAGAAATAGGAACATTATAAACATCACCGACATTTGTAAGAGAAAGCCATGGCGACTTATTTGAAGCGATTCTTGTACGAACGATACGCGATTGATGGCGTGCAATAGTATTAAATGTCAAGGTAGGACAATTCTCATCGGTATCAATTATCTTTCCGTAAGGAACAAGACCGAGCTTAATGAGAGCCTGGAATCCGTTGCAAATACCGCACATAAGTCCGTCTCTGTTCTCAAGAAGATCAGTAACACCCTCTTTTATAGCTGCATTACGGAAGAATGCAGTAATAAACTTACCGCTACCGTCAGGCTCATCACCACCGGAGAAGCCGCCGGGAATAAAGATCATTTGAGCATCCTTCAAAGCTTTAGCAAACTTATCTACACTGCTTTGAATGCCTGCCGCAGTAAGGTTATTAATAACGATGATTTCAGGCTCTGCACCTGCATCTCTTACTGCTTTTGCTGAATCAAACTCACAGTTAGTTCCGGGGAAAGCAGGAATAATTACTTTAGGACGTGCAACCTTAATTGCAGGAGCTATATCAGACTTTGCATTATACTCAAAGTTTTGCATCGGAGTTTTGCGATCAGGAATATTGCAACTGTAGACGCTTTCAAGTTTATCTTCATAAATACCAAGCAATTCGTCAAGCGCAATGCTTTCGTTTCCGCAGGATATTGTTGCATTCTCGGTTACAAAACCTAATGTAAATGCACCTTCGATGTCCTCGGTGACTTCCATAACAAAGCAACCGTAGCAATACTCGAATATTCCCTGAGGACACATACCGTCAACATAACTGAAGCCAAGTCCGTTACCGAAACACATCTTCATTACTGCCTCACCAATACCGCCCATACCGGGTGTATAGCAAGCGAGAACCTTACCCTCACGCATAAGAGCAGTTACGCGGTTATAAAGAGCAATGAGAGAATCTGTTTCGGGAAGTCCGTTATTGTCAAGCTTCGGATAAAGCATAACAACTCGGCTTCCTGCCTTTTTGAATTCAGGAGAAATAACCTCGCTGACCTTGCCTGTTGTAACAGCGAAAGAAACAAGTGTAGGAGGAACATCAAGATCTTCAAAGCTTCCGCTCATAGAATCTTTACCGCCTATAGAGCCAACACCAAGCTCCATTTGAGCCTTAAAAGCACCGAGAAGTGCGGCAAGCGGCTTGCCCCAACGTTTACCGTTGTTGCCGGGACGCTCAAAATATTCTTGGAAAGTGAGGTAAACATCCTCAAAGGATGCACCAGTTGCAATCATTTTACTGATCGATTCAACAACCGCAAGATATGCACCGTGATAGGGGCTTTTTTCAGTTATAAACGGATTGTAACCCCATGCCATGAACGAACAGTCATCGGTATGCTTTTTCTCAACCGAGATCTTTTGTACCATAGCCTGAATAGGTGTAAGCTGATTTTTTCCGCCAAACGGCATAAGAACTGTACCGGCACCGATAGTAGAGTCGAAACGCTCGGAAAGACCGCGCTTTGAGCATATATTTAAATCAGAAGCAATAGCCT
>JAFPCJ010000037.1 GCA_017423885.1 Clostridia bacterium
GCGCTGTCCTTAGCGTAAGATACGGTCTCCTTATGTCCGTCAAGGAATGTAACTGTAACGCTAAGTTCAATATTGGAAATGTCACAATCTTCCTTAAAATCGGTATAGGTAACTCCAACGAAATCCTGATAGAAGTTCTGGAAGAATTCAGAGGTTATCTTATTACCCTTATAGGTTATCTCAAACTTATCGTCCTCTTTTTCCTCATCATACTTGATATCAAAGGAATAGCTTTCATCGGCGGCAGTAAGGGTAAGATTTGAAATATCCATGATGGACTTAAGATACGCCATATTGCTATAGAAGCTCTCGGTATTGTAGTCCAAGAACTCAATGCTTGAAGCAGATACCTTATGAATTATTTTACTGTTATTTGTTATAACAGCGCAATATTCAGCGTCCACCTTGGCGATCTTATAGGTCTGCGAATAGTCACCCAGCTTTATTGTGGCGGTGATGTACGGAGCATCAAGTCCCACCTCTTTTAGTGACTGCGCGCTCACATCAAGCGCATAGGCGCCCGAGACTGTAAGACCGTTTACAAAAAGGTTGAATACCTTATCCACCTTATCTGCAACACGTGCTTGAGGCGAAGTAATAATATAATTGAAATACTGACCAAGCTCGGAAGAATCGTTGTTAGGCTCTATTACCATTGACTTCGGGAAGTTTTTGCCCGAAACGGTAATGGAATCAAACGATGTGAGTGTGCCCTCGCTTACGTATTTCACATTAACGTCATCGGTAACTATTCCCGGAATTGACGTTGTATCAGCCATATCCAAAAGGCTGAATTCAAAATTCTGAACAAGCGAATATTCAACAAGGTATATCTTGTCTTCACCCGCAATTTGCAGATAATATCCGAGACCGTCTGCCGAAAGGGCTCCGAAATTCAGCTTTATACTTTTTTCTTTTGAAGAAATATCGACAACAAAGCTCGGCTTATCAAATCCGCAATCAGCCGCAGTTCTGCCTGTTATCTCGCTCATTGCAGAAAGGCTTGCCGCCGTTTCAACAACTCCCTCTATAGCAGGAGAACTTGTAAGGCTCTTATCTGTACCCTCAACCGTCCAGACAGTTTCAAGCTCGCTTGTTTCATCGGAAGACTCGGACTTTTTCTCGGTGCGGATAGGAACAAGCTTAAACGTAGACTTGGAATTCTTGACGGTAACGGAATCGATATCGTCAAGCTCAAGATCTGTGACTTCAATGCTGTTATCGGAATACGGGTCGCTCTCCTCGGTCTGCTTTTCGGGAATAAGCTTTATGACGGCAACTGTACCGCCTATTAATATCGCAACTGCAAGAAATGCGGCAATTACCGAAAGCAAACGCTTATTTTTGCGTCCCGCGTGTGTTTTATCTTTGTGTTCTGTAGGTGCGGCGAAGATAGTAGAAAACTCATCGTCTGCAGAGCTTTCGCTCGTCTGAACAGTAGGCTCCTGTATCTCCTCGCGCTCCTCATTTACGGGAAAATCACTCATTAGGCATTCTTTCTCCTGATAAAGATGAATATTGCTGCCGCCAAAAGGATCAAAGGCAGAATGATCATAAATATTACGCGGATCGTATTGCTTCCGCCATCGGTGACCTGACTTGAAAAGCTCTCATTTGTGATGCTCTTGGAAACAAACTCAATACCTGTCTCCTCTGCCTGTACAGCCGCCTGCGAGAGCGAAAGCGTAGCATTCTTATTATAAACAGTCTGCTCCTCGGTATAAGCCGAAGAAATGAAATCAAGACTCGAGAAAGCAAGCACCATGCTTGAAACTTCCTTGTTGTCATAATAAGTCTTGCGTATACCCTGTGCTACTAACGCGTAATCAGAATAGTCATCCTTGGTATAAGCATTCCAATCAGTTCCTGCGGTAATGGGGGCTATAACGGTATCGCCCTGTGTTCTGATAGAGCTTACCTGAAGCTCGCTTGTTTCATCGGCAATATCCTTAACAAGGAAGGGCTGATTGTTAGAGCTTACTATCATAGCGCTGTAGGAAACAGGTGTAACAATAGAGAACGGATCGCCCGAGAGACAATAATCAGCATTGGTCATGAACAGCTTGCCCTCAGTAGGAGTAATTCCCCAATCGGAAAGCAACTCATAAAGCTTCGGAAGATCAGGACTTACAGAACTTCCGAAATAGATAAGACCCTTGCCGTACTTGCCGTCATTCTCAAGGAAGTCAACGATAACGTCTATCTCGCTGTCTAAAAGATCGGAATTAGGAGCAAGCAACGCAATAACATCAACATCCTCTTCGATGGTAGCGATTGGAATATTGCTTATTTCCTCTACATCAAAGTTATTATCGGAAAGCAGCTTCATATACTGCTGTGTATAGGTAGAGGTATCAGCCGTGCTGTGTCCCGAGAAGACGACAACCTTTTTAGTGTCAGAGCCGAGAACATAGGCTATAGCGCTTGTAACGGCAGTTTCAACATTGTTACCGCTGATATACTTGGCGCTCATACCCATCATCTGATAGTAGCTGTTGCTTGTATCCTCGGCAAGATAGTAAATATCCTCAAATCCGACGATCTTAAAGCGCTCGGTATCCTTACCGTCCACTTTAGCGGCGGTAGTGATTATGATATCACCGTACTGTATTCCCTCATTTGAATATTTCTGCTGAATAGCATCAAATGCAGGGTCATTATACATATCAACATACTCAACCGTTATCTTATCGTTAAGATCGCCGTACTTATTGATAAGCTTAAGGGTCTGATTATAGTAATCTGTATAATCGTCACTCAGGCTGTAAGAGCTTTGAATGTAGTTGAGCATATAAGAGGTATAATTCTCCTCGGATGCACAAACAGTTATCTTTATATTCTGCTTGATATCCTTTATATACTCAATATTCTTTTCATCCATGGTGCTGACCTTATCGGTAGAAAGGTCATATTCAAGGTTGAAACGCTTAGCCAGTGCGCCGACCAAAACATTAATTATTATTACTGCTACCAAGAAAAGTGCAGTAATAGCAAGCGAATATCCGCCGCGCTTTAAAAGAAGCTGATTCTTAAGCTTTTTAACCTTGGGAGCTTTTTGCTTTTTTTCCTTTTGGGGCGCAACGAAATCTTTTTCATCAACGGGCTTTGCGGACTCTGTTACCTCATTTTCAGTACCCGACTGTTCCTCGGGCATGTTTTCTAACATTTCTTTGTTTTCATCCATTTCAAAACCCCTCCTTTACGCCCATCTTCTCTTCTCGAGAGAACGAACAGACAGAAACAAGAATACAATAATAAAGCTTATAAGATAAATAACATCGCTTACGTAAAATACTTCTTCATAGAATCTGTCAAAAACATTAGTGATAGCCAGCTTATCAAGTGCTGTCTGCACAGCAGTAATGATCCACTGCATGAATTTCGCATTTGCCGTAG
Organism: Clostridia bacterium; assembly: GCA_017423885.1. The sequence continues at coordinate 3,397 of JAFPCJ010000037.1, forward strand.
CGGCAGAAGAAATAGTGGACGAAATGCCCGGCAGGAACATAATAAGCAGATTAACAATAAAGGTGACGATAGCTGAAATTGCGGTACTGTCGGTAAGGGAAGAAATAAACATACCTATTGCGATAAGTGTACCGCCGTAAAGCAGCATACCGAGAAGCATATAAACATAGCTTAAAACATTAACGTCAACAAAGCTTGCTACTATCATTTCAAAAATAACGGTAGGAGCAAAGCCTATGCCGAAAACTGCCATAGCCGCCCAGAATTTACCCAAAATAATGCCCGAAAGCTTAACGGGAGCAGTAAGCAGAGCCTGATCGACCTTTTGTCTGCGGTCTTCACTCAGCATTCGCATGGTAAGCACTGGAAGCACGAACAGAACTACTGTAGACATAAGATAAATTATCTGCGGAACCGCGGGAACACCGGATGAGAAGATCATCCAGAAATAAAGACCGAGGAAGAAATACATAGCCGCAAGATAGATATAACCTATAGGCGACAGAAAATAAGACTTGAATTCACGCTTAAATATAGCTAACATTTATTCTTCCTCCTTTACATCAATTTCTTCTTCTGCAGGCTCGGAATATACCTCGTCCACACCGAGCATACGGCGAGCCTCGTTGTTATCGCTGACCTCGGTAAGACGCAGGAATACCTGCTCAAGAGAAAGATTACTGCTTGTAAGCGAAAGCATGGTCTTGCCGCGCTCGGAAATACGCTTAAATACATCAGCACGAACATCGGCACCGTCATTAGGCACGATACGGAAATCGTATGCACCGTCCTCCTTGCGACCAAGCGAGGTTACTTCTTTTACTCCTCTTACACTGCGAAGCATACTGAGAACATCAGCCTCATCACCCACAACGCGCGCTACAAGCGACTGATCGCGTGTGAGCTTATCCGAAAGCGTATCGGGAGTATCATCGGCAATTATCTGACCCTTGTTAATTATGATAACTCTGCGGCAGACCGCCTGAATTTCAGACAGAATATGCGATGACAAAATAATAGTATGGTTTCTTCCCAAACGGGCGATAAGATTTCTTATCTCAATTATCTGCTTGGGGTCAAGACCAACCGTAGGCTCGTCCAGAATAAGGACATCAGGATTACCGATAAGCGCCTGTGCAAAGCCGACACGCTGTCTGTAACCCTTTGAAAGATTCTTGATAAGACGGTTTTGAACATGGTCTATCTTAACCAGCTTCATTACCTCATCAATATGCGGTCTCTTGGGGAATTTAACCTTTTTGAGATCGTAAATAAAGTTGAGATACTCACGCACCTTCATATCTATGTACAACGGCGGTATCTCAGGCAGATAGCCTATACGCTTCTTTGCCTCCTCGGGATTTTCGGTGATATCGAATCCATCAATCTCAACCGAGCCTTGAGTCAGCGAAAGGTAGCCTGTAAGAATGTTCATAATAGTGGACTTACCCGCTCCGTTAGGTCCGAGGAAGCCAACTATCTCGCCCTTGTCAATCGAAAAATCAACATGATCGACCGCAAGATGCGTACCGTACCGTTTGCTGAGTCCGGTGACTTCAATCATACTATATTCCTCCATTTAATTATTCGGCATTGCAATAATACCAAACAAATTTATACTATTTGTAAACAAATGTTTAACAATGTCAATAATGAATATATTAACTTTTTTATTATAATACATATCGGCTTGTATTTCAAGATTTTTGTTCGCAAAGTCTGTATTTAACAATTTCCTCAAAAAGCAAGTGCAGATCGCACATGAAACAAATCTTCAAACTAAAGTCTCCTATTCTCCGCTTCTTTTACGGCGAGTGACTGCGCCCTTCCATACAGTCGGATGAAAAAGCAGCAGCAATGGGAAAAGCTCGAGTCTGCCTGCAAGCATATCAAAGATCAGAACAAGCTTTGAAAATACATTAAAGCTGCCGAAATTACCCGTAGGTCCCACAAGACCCAGTCCCGGACCGATATTATTGATAGTTGCGGCAACAGCGGTAAAGGTAGTAACAAGATCCTTATCCTCAAAGGAAATAAGCAGCATTGAAGCCGCGAAAAGGACAGTAAATGTAATAAAGTATACATTTATAGAACGAACCACCTCATGTTCTATAGGCTTGCTGTCCATTTTAACCTTACGAATACTTTTAGGATGAATGTAAGACATCATTTCCTTGAATGAGGTCTTTACAAGTATCACAAGGCGCGACACCTTAATTCCGCCGCCCGTGCTTCCTGCGCAGGCACCGACAAACATCAGCATTACAAGCACTATGCGGCTCGTTTGCGACCATGTATCAAAGTCAGCCGTAGCAAAGCCTGTAGTGGTTATGATGGATGAGACCTGAAAAGCTGAATGGCGCAAAGCATCCCAAAGGTTGTCCATTCTTGTGCTGACATCAGCAAAAACGGTAATTACAGCCACGGCTATTATTATAAGATAAGCGCGCACCTCTTCCATAGCGAAAGCCTTTTTAAAGCGGCGCATCAGTATCAGGTAATAGGCGTTGAAGTTTATACCGAACAAAGCCATAAAAACAGTAACTACCCATTGAATATAGGGTGAATAGCTTGCAATGCTGTCATTCTTTATTCCAAATCCGCCTGTACCTGCAGTTCCGAAAGCGGTAGTGACCGCCTCGAAAAGCGGCATTTTGCCTGCAAGCAAAAGAATCATCTGCAATACGGTAAGTCCAAAATAAATAAGATAAAGCAGTCTTGCGGTATAGCGCACCTTGGGCACAAGCTTTTCAACCGACGGTCCGGGGCTTTCCGCTCGCATAAGATTTATATGCGAGCCACCGCTGAGCGGTACTATAGCCAGCAAGAAAACAAGCACGCCCATTCCGCCTATCCAATGAGTAAAGCTTCTCCACATAAGAGAGGTGTGAGAAAGTGCTTCAACATCACTCAAAATACTCGCTCCCGTAGTGGTGAAACCCGAAACGGTCTCAAAAAGCGCGTTTATATAGTTTGGTATCTCTTTTGTAAGCACAAAAGGCAGAGCGCCGAAAATACTCAATACTATCCAGGCAAGAGCAGTTGTAATGCAGCCCTCTTTAAGATAAAACACATTACTTTTAGGCTTACGGGCACTCATAAGTATTCCAAGTGCTACGCACAAAAGCGCTACTGCTATATATGCCACACCCTCGCGCTCTCGATAGAAAACGGAAGTTAAGGCAGGGAGCATCAGCACCGCCGCTTCAAGCTTTAAAACATAACCTAAAATATAACGGATGATAGAAATATTCATGCGTCACCTCAAAATATCCCCGATATCGGAAAATCCCGAATGGGTGGTTACTATCATGACTGTATCCCCTACCTTAATGCAATCCTGACCGCTTGGGATGATTATACTTCCCTTTCGGTTGATAAAGGCGATAAGCAGACCCTTTTTAAGGTCAAGCTCCATAAGTGGGATATTAGTGACATCCGACGGCTTATCAATACGGAATTCTATAGCCTCAACTCGGTTATCAAACATGTGATAAAGCGTTTCTATATCGCTTCCCATTGATGCTTTTTTGGCTCGGACATAAGCAATTATTGCTTCACTCGTTATATAACGCGGATATACAACGCTTCCGAGATTGAGCTGACTTATAACATCCTTAAAATTAATACGGTCTATCTTGGTTATGACCTTGGCATCCGATTTAAGATTAGCAAAAAGGGTAAGAACAATATTTTCCTCGTCGATACCCGTAAGCGGAACGAAGGCATCCACATCGGCAATGCCCTCCTCCTTTAAAAGCTCCTCGTTGGTGCCGTCACCGTTTATGATTATTGCCTTTGGCAGCAATACGCTCAATTCCTCGCATCTTGTGCGGTCGCGTTCAATTATTTTAACCTCAAGTCCGCTATTCAAAAGCAATCTTGCAAGATAATAGCAGGTCTTTCCGCCGCCGATTATCATAACCGACTTTACCTGATTGTCTTTGAAACCGACACGGGAAAGAAACTTTCTTGCCGCCGAGCGGGTAGAAACAAAGGAAAGATTATCCCCTGCCGCCATACGGAAGTCACCCGAAGGAATATAGACCTCGTCTCCGCGTTCTATCGCGCAGATAAGAATATCACCCGTTATATCCTTGCCAAGCTCCGCCAAAGCCGCTCCGCAAAGCGGATTACCCTCGGGTATCTTAAGCTTTATAAGCTCTGCCTGACCGTGAGCAAAGGAATCGACTTCAAGTGCTGTAGGCAGCGAAAGTATTCGAGCTGCTTCTTTTGCTACCTCAAGGTCGGGATTTATTATCATCGCAAGACCCAATTTTTCGCGCAGATATCCCGATTCCTTACTGTAATCGGGAGTACGCACTCGCGCTATAGCCGCACAGTCACCCACCTGCTTTGCAACAGTACAGCAAAGCAGATTCAATTCATCCGAACCTGTAACCGCAATTATAAGGTCAGAGCTTTCAATGCCGACCTCCATAAGTGTGCTATAGCTTGCGCCGTTTCCGACCATTCCCATAACATCGTAAAGGTCGGCGGTCTCAATCACCTTTTGCTGATCGGTATCTATAACGGTGATGTCATGTCCCTCACGGCGAAGTGTCTCGGTAAGAGCCATTCCAACCTTGCCGCAACCGACTATAATTATCTTAAGACCGTTTTTCTTGCTTCCCATTAATTATCATCCGCTTTCATGCGTAATACTGCGCCCATTCTTACAGGACGCTCAAAGGGTATTTGTATCTGCATCATGGGACTCGGTGCTACATCTATCGCCTCTCCCGAAGCATTGTAAAGCTCATCGGCTTTCACGTCAAACGGTACTGATCCCATTTCAAGACAGTCAAGAAGCTGTCCGCGATAGAATTTGTTTTTCAAGGTTGCTATTATTTTTCCGTCCTTATAGCCGTCAACCGTTGCGGCAACGATATAATCACGCAGATACCCTGCGCTCTCATAGGTCTGCTCACCGCTCGGACGACCGAAATAAAAGCCTGTGGAATACGGACGGTGACTAATCTTGTCAAGCTCCTTCATTACCCATTCGGGTACGGTCCATGAACCGTTTGCCGCCGCAAGCGAATCAAGAGCGCCGCGGTAAGCATTGGCAGTTACGGCAATATAATATTCCGATTTGGCTCTGCCCTCTATCTTGATGCTGTCTATTCCTGCCGCCGCCATTTTTTCAAGATGCGCCGCCATACGCATATCATTGGCATTAAGTATATAGGTGCCGCCGTCAGCCTCGGTAATATCAAAATACTGCCCCGGTCGCTTTTCTTCCATCAGAGAATAATGCCAACGGCAGGACTGAGCGCAGGCGCCGCGGTTGGCGTCCCTTCCCGTCATATAATCCGAAAGCAAGCATCTTGCCGAAAAGGAGACGCACATAGCACCGTGAGCAAAAGCCTCTAATTCAAGCTCCTTTGGGGTCTCGGCGCGTATTTCGGCAATCTCCTCAAGCGTAAGCTCGCGCGCAAGCACTACACGCGAAGCTCCCATCTCATAAAACGCAGTAGCCGTCTCGGCATTTACCGTTCCCGACTGCACCGAAACATGAAGCTGTGCGCTTGGAGCGTATTTCTGCACCAAACGCATCGTTCCAAGGTCAGAAGCTATGATTGCATCCACACCAAGGCTCTCGAGCAGTTCGAGAAAGGGCGGAAGCTGTTTTATTTCATTATTATGCGGAATGGTATTGCAGGTAACATGCACCTTCACTCCGCGCTCATGTGCATATTTTATGCCCTCGGCAATATCTTCATCCGACATCGCCGCCGAGGTACGCATACCAAACTGTGAGCCTGCGATATAAACCGCATCTGCGCCGAAATCTACGGCAGTCTTAAGTCCCGCAAGCGTGCCTGCGGGACAGAGTAATTCCATTTTCTTCATTATCCGTTACCAAGTGTTGTAGAAAGCCAAAGACCCTTTGCTTTAAGCTCGTTGATTATCTTATTATGACCTGCAAGAGTATCGTTATAGTAGAACTTTCCGTTTTTATCGGTCACAAAATATGTCATCTCAAAATTATCGGCAGGAGCAGTAACCGCCTTTATTGAGCGCAGGCTCGGTGAACCTATGGGTCCGGGCGGCAAGCCCTCGGTCTTATAAGTGTTATATCTTCCGTTGCCGTAGGGGTAGAAGGTAGATGGGTCGGTCTGTAAGAATTTAGGTCCGTCCCAATTAACTCCCTCAAGACGGTTAAAGAAAAGTCTTGCCACCTTACTGCGGTCCTCATCCCCTGCATTTCCTGCCTCGGATTCGATAAGAGAAGCCATGGTGATAAGGTCATGGAAGTCATACTTTTCATTGCTGTCAAGCTTTTCACGAAGCTGACCGCCTATTTTTTGCTCAAAGGTAGAGAGCATCTTATCTATGGCAAGATGAGCGCACTCCTTTGAATCATAAACATAAAAGTCATAGGTTTCGGGATAGAGATAACCCTCAAGACGGTAATAGACCGAATCTGCAGGTATCTCCTTTACAAAATCATAGTTGAACTCACCGTAACGCACTTCATATATGAAATCCGCCTTTTCGCAAACTCCGTTTTCCTCAAGTATCTTTGCAATATCATCGACCGTAGCCATCTCGGGAATCTGCACTCCCTTAACGGTTTCAGCCTTTGCACCTTCGGTTATAAGCATTTTGGCTATTTCCTCATAGCCAAGATCCTGACTAAAGGTATATACGCCGTATTTATACTGTGCATCAAACTTCTTAAGCTTTGAGTAAAGACGGAACACAAGCGGACAGCGTACTGCTCCTGCGTTCTGAAGCTCCTCGGCTATCTGCACCGTTGCGGAGCCCTGCTTTATCTCTACAACACATTCCTTTTCTTTAAAGCCTATACCGAGGTAATCAGCGCCGACATACAGCACACCAATCGCCACTCCGATAGAAACGGCAAAAATTGCAACCACCCAGATTATGTTTTTGACCGTGCTCGCGCCCTTGCGGCGTTTACGGTTTTTTTCCTTTTCCTGCTCGAGCTTTGTATGGGTATCATCTACCACGAAGCCTCTGCCTATTACAAAATCATCATCCTGCGTTGGAGTATTGATATCGTTTTCCCCATCGGACTCATAAAGCTTTTCGTTGTCGTTCATTTTTTCGTTCCCCTCTTTTACCGTTTATTTACAGCACATTGCCTTACTCATATCATCGGCAGTCTGCTTATCCGTAAGGAAGCAAAGTAAAGCAAAAGCAAAATCAAGTGCCGCGCCTGCACCCTTGGCGGTAATGATATTTCCGTCACAAACCACCTGCTCGTCACAGACCGTAGCGCCCGCAAGCTCCTTTTCAAAGCCGGGGAAGCAGGTAGCGCGCTTACCGTTAAGCACTCCGAGATGCCCCAAAACAGAGGGAGCCGCGCATATAGCACCTATAAGAAGCTGTTTACGGTCAGCCTGACGCACCAATTCACACAAGCGCTCATTAGCCTCAAGATTTAAAGTACCCGGCATACCGCCCGGAAGCACGATTCCTTCAAGACCCTCAAGCGTTATCTGATCAACAGTCATATCCGTGCTGACAGCAATACCGTGCGCTCCCGTAACAGTCTTTCCCGTAACGCCGACGGTTTTAACTTCAATGCCGCCGCGACGCAGTACATCAACAGGCGCCAAGGCTTCTATTTCCTCAAAGCCCTCGGCAAAAAATACATATATCATATCATTTTCTCCTTTGGTTGCTCACCCTGAAATAATTTCAAGTGCCGCCGCCTTGATATCTGCGGCTATACTCTCAATAGAACGAGCCTCACCGTTTTGGGCGCAGGGAATCACCTTCCATTTGGAATACTCGGCTGTAAATACCGCCGCCTTACGGCAACGGTCAAGATACTCGGTATCGCGCTCATGGATATCCTTTTTGCTCTCGTCTCCCGAATATCTTCCCGAAAGCAGTTTTTGAGACACCTCGATGGGCATATCAAGAAAGATAACGAGATCCGGCTTCGGTATACCGATCTTGTTATATTCAAAATCATACAGCCAATCGAGAAATTGCGTCCATTCATTTTCGGGAAGCTTTGAGCATTGATGAACGGCATTTGAGGTGGTATATCTGCCTGAAATAACAGTACCGCCGCCGTTATAATATTCTCCCCATTTCTGCTTAAAGGATGCAAAACGGTCTGCCGCATAAAAAACCGATGCCGCAAAAGCATTTACGTCTTTAGGGTCAGTACCGAAATCCCCTTTGAGATACATTTTTATAAGTGCGCTCGAATCGCTGTCATAATCGGGGAAGGACACGGTTCTGCACTCTATCCCCTCTTCTCCCAAGGTTTTAGGAAGAAGCTCAAGTTGGGTGGACTTGCCGCAACCGTCAAGTCCCTCTATAACGATAAGCTTACCCATTTTTCTTCATTTCCTCATACTTTTTTCTCATTTCTGCCGCCTTGCCGCAGGTCATCTTGCCCTCGGGACAAGCTCCCTTTATGCAGGCAGGTCCCGCCATTTTGAAGAGATTGGGAGCAACCTCACAAACAAGCTTCAGCATCTGATCGGCAACCTCTCGTATCTCCCATTGAGCGCGCGAGCAGCAACGGTGACGGAAGAAATTATGAAGCGAGCGGGCGTTCATGGTAACTACCATCTTGGTCTCGCAGGCATTAGGAAGCACAAAACGCGCATCCTCTATAGCCTTTTTCTCTGCAAGGCGCACCGCAGTCTTCTCGTCCTTGCCCTCGGCAATAAACGCGGCGGTATGCTTGGCGGTAAGTATTTCGGCTAAACGGTCATACGCAGCCTGATCGGCTTGCATAGTCTGAACAAACAATTCCTTTGCCTGCTCATCATCCTCTATCTCGGGCGGAATTACATATTCAAAGCACCCTTCTGTAACATAGCGCTGGCTTTTTACAGAATAGGATGCAATTCTATGCCTTGTTATCTGTGCAAGCAACGCACGCGACACTCCCTCGATACCGAAGGTAAACGAAACGTGCTCTATCGGACTTTCATGCCCGAAGCTTGCGAGCATATCTACGAAGGAGGCAGTTTTTTCAGGAGTAAGTCCGTCCTGAAGCTCCTGAATAGTGGAAGAGCTGTAGCAAAGCTTTGCGGCGGCCGCTACGGTTCTTTCGGGGTCGGGTGTATGGCTTATAAGAGTAACCGTTGACATTTTTGTTCACTTCTCCTATTGATATATAAGTATTCAATTTATTATAACAAATAACATTTAAGATATCAACAAGTATTTTCTATAAGTAATTTTTATGTTTTTTGGCAAAAGATATAAATTTTTGCTTTAATCAATATTAAAAATTTTCTAACATTTTTTTGAAAAAGGTCTTTTTTTGCCGAACAAAGTATGATAATATATATACATAGATAAAAAATTCGAGGTTGGAGGATTTTATCATGAACAACATCCATTTTGAGCACACACCGTTCGGTGATCTTGCGATCATAAGCATGCGTGGCTGTGAGGATATCTCCTCAAAGGTAGACTATTATCTAAAGCAATGGCGCAATATTCCCGAGGATGAGTCCTTTGTTATAGGCGCAAACTGTCCGCGTTTCGGTACAGGTGAAGCTAAAGCGGTGCTTAATCATACCGCCCGCGGTCTTGATGCATATATCATCTGTGACTGCTTCAATTACAGCGTTAACTACAAGATGTACGGACAATTAGTTCCTATGAGCCCCGATGATCATTTTCAGGATCTCAAGCGCGTTATTGCAGCATTCGGCGGAAAGGCTCGCAGAATAACCGTTATCATGCCCATGCTTTACGAGGGTCGTCAGCATCGCCGTACCTCACGTGAGTCTATGGACTGCGCTATGGCTTTACAGGAGCTCGTTGCAATGGGTGTTAAGAACATCATCACCTTTGATGCTCACGATCCCCGCGTTAACAATGCTATCCCGCTTGATGGATTTGATAATGTTCAGGCAACCTACCAGATGATAAAGGCTCTGCTTAAGACTGTTCCCGATATCAAGCTTGACCGCGATCATGCTATGATAGTCTCCCCCGATGAGGGCGGAATGGGACGTTGCATCTACTATTCTTCCGTTCTTGGACTTCCCCTCGGAATGTTCTATAAGCGCCGTAACTACTCTGTAGTTGTAAACGGACGTAATCCGATAGAGGCTCACGAGTTCCTCGGAAACGATATTACAGGCAAGGACCTCATTTTGGTTGACGATATGATCTCTTCGGGCGACTCCATGCTCGATATCGCCGCAAAGCTTAAGGAGCGCGGCGCAGGACGTATCTTTGTATTCTCCACCTTCGGTCTTTTCGTTGAGGGTCTCGAGAAGTTTGATGAGTACTACGAGAAGGGTCTTATCAACAAGGTATTTACCACCAACCTCATTTACCAGACTCCCGAGCTTCTCTCCCGCGAGTGGTACTGCAGCGTAAATATGTCCAAGTACATCGCTCTTATTGTTGATACTCTTAACAACGATAACTCCATAAGCGGACTTCTCGATCCTGCCGACCGTATCAACAATATTCTTAAGAAATACGGACAGAGATAATTCTTTAATCTTTAAACCGACAGACCGCACCTCAAACGAGGTACGGTCTGTTTTTTATCGCCTGCGTACATAACGGAAAGTCGAGGACGGTAAGTCCCTACGCGTGCGCCGCCGGAAGATGCAAAAAAGGGACGGGAGACCCGCCCCCTACAAATATATTTTTTAAATATGGTCGGGCACAAAAATTGCGTTTTAAATCAAAGACGGCAACGATTGCCCCCCGAGGCACTCGGGTCGGGCGCTTGTTTATGGAAACAGTATTATTTCCTTTTTTAAAGCTTTAGCATAATCAAGAGCAATCTTCGCACCGCTTTTACGTGTTGTCGGCGCGTTTTCGGGATCATAATAAATGATACATATATCACTTTGCTTTATCATTTCATAATTACGTTCTACGTATACCGATTTGTTGGCGTTTATTATGCTTTCAGGATAATAAGTATCCTCATATCTCTCCAAAAGATATTCCGTATATTCATCTGATATTTCAGGGTATTCTGCCCGCACATATATCCTTTTTATATGCGGATATTTTTCTTTTAGTGCGGACACCGTCTCAACACTCAATCCGTTAAAACGGCTCTTGCTTCCGAAAAGAAAGGTGTCCGCTTTTTCTTCTGTAATCAGCCTTTCAACAGTCTCGGTAAGCTTCAATTTAAGCTCTTTAGTCTCATTTATCGTTCTGTTGCCTATAAAACATACTTTTTTTACGTTATCCATATTTTCACCCACAAAATAAAAAAGTGCGACAACCTAAGTCATCGCACCGAAAAGCACAAATCCCCGATTGTCGCCAAACAAAACCAAAGTAAAAGCAGGCATAGCCACGCAAATTACCCCTGTAGGAATTTGTGTTTTTACAAAATCCGTAAAGATAACTTGCGTGATAAAAATGAAAATATACACTTCCCCCAAAGAGAAAATGTTTACCTGCATTTACTTATTTAGTTTTGTTTGGCTTTTTTATTTTATCACAAGGCATAAAAAATATCAACAAAAAAATGCAGACCGTACTTCATACTTTAAAGCATGAAGTACGGTCTGTTATTTATACCCCGACATTTTAAATTATTTTATTCAAAATGCTGTTAAGATCGGGTTCATAGTAGGTGCAAAAATCCTTTGTTCCGCTGCTGACTATATTTCCTCCGCCTATACCGATAGTGGTATAGCCTGCAAGACGCGCGGAGCATGCTCCTGCACCGCTATCCTCTATAGCAACCACTCGACTGCGGTTTTCAAACAGCATTCCGAGACCAAATCTTCCTGTTTCTGCATAAAGCCAAGGATGCGGTTTTATCGGCAGTTCACTTAAAGTACCTGTACTTCCCTTGCCGAAAAGAGTACCTGCGGTGATTATCGCATCATAAAATACAGTTGGATCACCCATACCGAGAGTTTGGAAGGCAGAAATTATCTCGGGCATCGCCTTTTCGTAAAGTCCTGAAGTAACAAGTCCTATCTTAATATTGCGCTCTTTAAGTTCGAGCAAGAAATCTTTCAATCCCGTTGCAGGAGTAAACACTCCTTTTTTTCCTCTTCCTGCCATAATCTCGCGCATCTCATACTCGACCTTGGCGTTATAGCAGCGTCTTGCCGCATCAAGAGAAAAACCCGGAATGTATTTATCTATGCAGTAGCTTAAATGCTCTCCTATACTATGTCCGGCAACATACGGAAAATCCTCAGGAACAAGACGGAATGACGGATCACACTTAACCTCTGCCATTGTCTGTTCGATTATCCACATCCAGAATTCTTCACTTTTAACGCTTGTACCGTCAAGATCCATAAGCACAGCTTCGATAGGCTTTTCAAGACTGACAGGACGAACAGGATAATAAGCATCATAACCGATAGCCGAGGGCACATAAGCCATTGTCTTATCCTCGAAGCCTATAAGTTCGAGTTTTCGGTCAGCAGTGGCAAAGATAGCCTTTACACCATCCTTGCCAACAGAAAATGCACCGTTGCTCGTAGCGTCAAGCGCCTTCATACCGCCTTCGGCAGTGACGGCGCCGAAACCAACAAGTTCATAAAGTATATTACTCATTTTTTCACCCTAAATAAACGGTCACATTACAAAATTGCCATAATTTGTACAGCCCTCACCCAAAGCCTTGGAGTTTGCCGAGAATAACTCATTGCCGGAATTTCCGACAATATTTCCGATAAACTTTGAATTGGTGCAGGCAATTCCTATAGTCATTATAGAGAAGCCCTGTTGATAGGTGTTAGCCAAAATGCTTATTCCGTTTCCTGCCGAGATTATAATCTCAGGAGGAGCAATTCCCGTTACCCCATCAACAACGCGGGCATCGGTACGGAAAGTATTGCTTGATATCTCAATACCGGTATTATAGGATTTCTGGAAGCTCATACGTATACAGCACATATTTACATCAAAGTAATTGGATGTAATGCGATGTCCCTTAACGTTGTCGCCCTTTATAGTGATATGGGTAGCGGTTTCGCAGGTCTCAAAGTGGTTGGATTGCAAGGTATTATTGCTTCCATCCATAAGGATAAACGACGGACCGCCTGTGCAATAAAGATTCTGGAACTCACAATCGCTTCCGCGGACAAGGAACGGAGCGTAAAGTGCAGAGCCTCCGCCTATCTTGCTTGAATCGACCTGAATATTACTTGATTTGCCGTCAATATTAACCGCATACGGCATTGAGCCCGACGCATCGGTACCGAACTGACAGTTAAAGAAGAAGCAATTCTTTGAACGCATAAAATAGATGCCGCCGTAGGTGGCTTTATTGGTTGCACTCAAATTGCTTACAGTACAGTTGATAAATCCGCTGTTTTCCGCGTTTCTGACAACGAACATACTGTCTACCGTACCCTTTGGGAAGAATTGGTTTCTGTCAATAAAGCCATGTCCTACAATATATACATTTGAAGGAATAACAACGGTATCACCAATGCCGTATTCACTGCCCTCACAGTAAACTACGCCGCCCTTTTTGGCAACTCTTGCAACAGCCACCTTGAACGTCTGACTCCAATCGCCGTCCACGTCGCTTCCGCAATCCTCGAGTCTTACATACTCTAACTTATCGTTGCCACTGATAATATTGAAGGCTTTTTCGTAGAATTCAAACTGAGTATCATCAGCCATGTAGCCTGTTTTGCCAAAGGAGGTTGCATTAAAGGTGTTGCCGTCAGAGAAGCTCTTGCCGCCAAAGCCCTTAATATCAGCCGCCTTAAAGGTATTGTTCATAAATGTAGAGCCGCCATTATTGGTAGCATCTATTCCTACATCAGATTTCAAAACACAATCCTTTACAGAAAGCATAGATGTGTATGCAGTATATATATCCGCTTTACCGTTACCCTCAAAGAAGCACTCAGAAACAGTAGACTGCTTTGAATAGCTGCTGTTATTGTAGTTGGCTGCAAACAAGCCGTATTCCGCGCAATTTACAAACGAGCAGTTACGCACGGTAACATTAGCGTTCTTGTTTACATCACCCTCAATGTAATCGGGGCTACCTATTGCAAGACCGTTACGCTTACTGTTCTTAACCAAAATGTTAGAATAACAGTTTCCGCCGTAGTTATAGGCTTGAATACCGAGACCGCCGTCTACCGTTATATGGCTGAAGGCAGAGTCGGAAAGAAGTGAACGAAGCGCGTAGCCACCAAGGTTATCAAACTGCAGCTTTACAAACCACGTTACCCAAAGTTGACCGCCGCCGTTTGAGGCGCAGTTTATTCCGCCGCCCGTAATATTGGTAACGCGGCAATTAAAGACCTTGGTTGAACGCGGGCTCCAGAGATTCATACCCCACTCAACCTTTTTACCCTCATTGGCAGAACCATCAATAGTGAAATTGGCAATATACATTCTCATGGAAAGGTTGTTCCATCCCGAGAAAACGGAATCCATATCGGCTCCCGCTTTAATTACGGTCTTGCCCCCCACGCCCTTATCAAGCGCCGCACCGATCATATTAACATCGGAGGATATCTGAATGGGTTTAGTTACAAGGTATGTACCTGCAGGGAAATAAACGGTCTGATTAGATGCTATATTTATAGCCTTTTGAATGGCTTCGGTATCGTCAGTCTTACCGTCACCCACAGCACCGTGTTCCTTTACATTGACATACATTGAGTCTACGTAATGCTCGACAGAAGTATCTATCTTGAGTTTGTTTACGATCTCCTCGATAACCTTGTCATCATCCTCGGTGCCCTCGATAGAGAGATCCTCGTCTTCCTCGTAATAATCCTCGTAATCATCAGCGTCCGAAGAAGCATCAGGCTCCTTGGTAACATAGATGGTCTGCTTTTTCTTCTTTTTCTTCTTTTTCTTGGTAGCAGACGAGGTCTGCTTATCGGCATCGGTAGGTATATTGTTAC
>JAFPCJ010000038.1 GCA_017423885.1 Clostridia bacterium
GGATTCATAGCACCTACAAGTGTTATATCGCTTGGATAGGTGACTGTTCCTGCAACGCGCGAGACTACCACTTCACCGCTTTCAAGCGGCTGTCGTAATGCTTCCATTGCGCTGCGCTTAAATTCGGGAAGCTCGTCAAGGAAAAGCACGCCGTTATGTGCAAGAGATATCTCGCCCGGACGCGGTACACTTCCGCCTCCTGTGAGTCCTGCAGGGGAGATGGTGTGATGCGGAGAGCGGAACGGACGTGTGGTTACAAGCGGATGATTACGGTCGAGCACGCCTGCGATGGAATGTATTTTTGTAGTCTCTATTGATTCTTCAAAGGTCATTTCGGGAAGAATTGTGGGAAGCCGCGTTGCAAGCATGCTTTTTCCCGAGCCGGGTGGGCCTATGAGGAGTATGTTATGACCGCCTGCGGCGGCTATTTCGAGCGCCTTTTTTGCGGTGAGCTGACCCTTGACGTCGCTGAAATCAAGTCTTGAAGCGGCGGTCTGCGAGGTCACAGGGCAAGGCTCGGCTTTAGGCAGAGGAGAAGTGCCGTCAAGATGGCAAAGCAAAGCGCGGATGCTGGGTATTCCGTATACCTCAATACCGTCCACCACAGCGCCTTCGGTGGCATTTTCAAGCGGAACGAACACTCTTTTTGCGCCGTTCTGACGTGCGGTTATGGTCATAGCAAGCACACCGCCTACGGGACGTACCTTGCCGTCAAGCGAAAGCTCGCCTATAAATATGGAATCGGATGCATCGTATTTTAATTGTCCTGTTGCCTTGAGCAGGGCAATAAGTATCGGCAGATCATAGCCGGAGCCTTCTTTTTTCTGATCGGCAGGGGCAAGGTTGACCGTTATCCTGCCTGACGGAAACTTAAAGCCGCTGTTTTTCATGGCTGCGCGCACTCGGTCGCGCGATTCTTTGACGGCGGTATCGGGAAGTCCTACTACATCAAAAGCGGGAAGACCTGCAGAGACATCTACCTCGACATCAATCATATATGAATTTATTCCGAAAAGTCCGACACTTCTTAAGGATGCAAACATTCGCGTTCCCCCAATAGTTTACTTGCTTTAATTATATACTAAATAATAAAAATTTACAATATATATATTTTTTTAAAAAAAGACTTCTTTTTTGGAAGAAGATTTGGTATAATAAAGGAAAATGGATAAATATCGCTGTTTGAAAGAGGGGTCGAAAATGCAAATTGCGGTCAAGGGACTTAATACCGAATATACCGAGGTCGGAAGCGGAATACCTGTTTTGTTGCTTCACGGATGGGGATCTTCCTATGATGTATATAAGGGTATAATGTCAGCCTTGCAGGACAGGTGCCGACTTGTAGCGGTAAACTTTCCCGGTTGCGGAAATACAGAGACCATGAGTGAGCCTTGGCATTTAGAGGACTATTGCGATTTTGTGACCGAATTTATGGATAAGGTGGGACTTGAAGACCCGATACTTATAGGTCACTCCCACGGCGGCAGGGTAATACTCAAAATGGCGGCGGAAGGCATGGTGAAGCCATCCAAGATCGTTTTGCTCGACTCGGCAGGACTTATTCCTAAAAAGACGCCCAAGCAAAAGGCACGCGCGCGCTCATTTAAAATGATAAAAAAGGTGCTGACGCTTCCCGTTATCCGCTCCTTTTCGGGCGGTCTGCTTGAAAAGGCGAGAAAGCATTACGGCTCGGCTGATTACAATGCCGCTCCTGAGGTGCTTCGTAAAACTATGGTGTCGCTTGTTAATACCGATCTTCGCGATATTATTTCTGCTATTTCTTGCCCCACCTTGCTTATATGGGGTGAAAACGATACCGCAACTCCGCTTGAGGATGCAAAGACTATAGAAAGCCTCATTCCCGATGCAGGACTTTGTGTTATTAAAGGTACAGGGCATTACTCATTTTGCGAGCGCCCCTATGAAGCGCATGCGATACTGCGCAGCTTTATAAAATAGGTGAAAAATATGAATAATATACTTATACTTATTGCTCTTGCATTGCTTTCGGTCTCGGCGCTGTTTTCTGCTCACCGTCAGCTTCAGATGCTTCAGCAAAACTCTTATTTTCCGTCGCGCTACTACGGCTGGCTTAAGGACTCGCATTGTGTAACGCTTGCACTCGAGGCTCTCTTTTTCTGCGCTGTTACGCTTTTTTATACCAACGCCAAGGGAATCATAACTCTCATAGCGGCGGTTATTATGACTGCTGTGCGAGTTCCGCTTGCCGTAAAGCAACATAAGTCTTCTATAAAAAAGTTGGTTGTAACGGCGAGAGTTAAACGTCTTTACGTGAGTGCGGTTTTAATTCTTGCAGGTTGTACCGTGCTTTGCGGAGTGCTTTCGGGTGAGTTTTCTCTTATTTTCAGGATGATAGGCTTTGCACTCGCTTCGGTTCCTGCAATACTCACATTGCTTTGCTGGGCGGTAACCTTTCCGATTGAAAAGGCGGTCACTAATTGGTATATAAACGATGCCAAGCGCATACTTAAAGCCCACTCTGCACTTAAGGTCATAGGCGTTACGGGAAGTTACGGAAAGACCTCTACTAAATTTATAC
>JAFPCJ010000039.1 GCA_017423885.1 Clostridia bacterium
ATTATTACAAGAGGACGCAGTACCTCTCTAACCGAGATAAGACTGTACAATCCTCCCATCCGAGCAAGCGGATCTTTGCCGAAAAATACAAGCGCCGCATACGCAAGACTAAACACACCTGTTAATGCTACGGCTATTTTTGCTCTTCTTTTTGGAGAATTAAGTAGCTTTTGTAAATACGGAAAAGTAACATAACCTATTGCGTAAAAGGAAATGTAAAACAAGGCGCTATCGATATTATAGACAAGCTTTGGTTCAACTATAGGTATAGGCTTAAACACAAGGCACGACACCGCTGTAAGTATTAAGCAAATCAAAAGAATAAGTGGCTTTATTTTCACCTTTTTAATAACAGAAAATATCACCTGCATCACTGCAATGCAGGTAAGAAACCAAAGACTGCTTGCATAAAATCTGTTACGCACCGTACCTTTGGCAACGGTTATCAGGGATGTAAACACACGGTCGGCTCCGTATCCTCCGTTCAATATATAAACAACTATTGATATTACAGCGAACACTAACCAAGGCACCAAAATTCTTTTAAAAACACGCACTACCGTTTTGCAGATACTGTTATGCTCGGCTATTGCTTCACTGCAGCCTGAAATAAAGAAAAACATCGCTACATGATGAGTAAAAACCCACGGATATACTCTTCCGGCCGCCGACCCGAGATGACCTATAAATATAGCGAAGATCCCGAAGCATTTCACAACATCTATCCATTTTATACGTATTTTCTCACTCATTTTTATACCACCTTCCTTCATATGATACCACATTTTGCCTTTACGTTCAACATTTATTTAAGCCGATAAAAACACGGAGAGACTGACTTTTAAGCAAAAAGCGTCTCTCCATTGGTTTTATGATGTTAAATTATTTACAGTCAAGCTTTATGAGGTTGTAGCGGTCGGCGTAATTTGCATTTTCTCCGTCTACCCACTCGCCCGAAATCTCAAAGCTTGCGGGGGAAACATCGCCGTTTTCCCACTCAAGGACGTGATGCGGTCCCAAAAGATTGCGGTTACCGATAACAAATTCTATTTCAATAAGGTTGTCCCCTATTACCGCAAACTCGGAAATATCCAAACTGCGCTCATAGATAAGCTTGCCTGCAGCCTTTCCGTTTACCTTTACATAGGCAATATGCCACGTACCCTCAATGCGAAGGGCAACAGCCTTTTCCTCAAGCGATATATTCTGCTTTACAAAAAGACTGCCTGCAAAGAATGGGAAACCGTCGGTGGTAGGCTCGGTAACGGTAGCAGGCTTCGCGCCGATGTAGAAGCTGTCGGCATAGACAAAGGGCTCATCGGCACCCGAACGGTAGCCGCCGTCTGTATATACACCGAAGTCACCCGAAAGGTATATCGGCTCAAGGTCGGTATCGTATACAAGGCAATTTCTGAGGCTCTCGGTTACATTTTCACCGAACAAAGCATAATATACCATCTCATTCTGATACCAATGAAGCTTTACCACAAACTCATTTATACCCTCACGCACAAGCGCCGAAGCATCGGCAATGCAAAGATGCTCGTCCTTATCGCTCTTTTCGGTAAACTTGAGCAGTTCGCCGTTCAAGGTGCACTCACGCACATCGGCACATTCGGCAGCAAGACGCAGCTTACTCGGCACTCCGCGTACCTCAAACTCATATTTCAGATATATATCGCCCTCATATCGGTCACGAAGCAGTTTTGCGAAAAGACCTGCGGTAGAATAGGTCTTGGAATAGTTCTTACCGTCGGTAGAAAAGCTTACGTGATCCACCGTCATAAGGTTAGACTCAA
The DNA here is from genome assembly GCA_017423885.1 of Clostridia bacterium. The sequence continues at coordinate 1,800 of JAFPCJ010000039.1, forward strand.
AATCAACCTCGGCATTCTCAAGCGCAAATCTGATTTCCTGCTTTGGCTCTTCTGCCTGTGCTATCTCGGAATCGGGGAAAAGCATTACAGCCGAGCCTGCTTCGATCTTTACCGTAAGCGGCACAGTTTTCTCTTCCAAGGTAAACAGATCAAGACAGCGGAACGAATTTATTCCCTCGCCGAAATCATAGGTCTGCGTATGGGCATTCTCGCGGTCATCATTCTGAACAAAGAGGAACATTTTTCCGTTCAACTCGCGGTAGGTATTATAAACCTTGATGTTGCGCTCGCTTACCTTAAAGGGCTGTGCGGCAACAATGTCCTCAAAAGTACAATTAGATGCAAGATAAGAATAGTCAAACGGCTCCGCCTCACAATAGAACGGTACATCGCCAAGACAAAGCACCTTACCGCCGTTATCAACATATTCGCGCAACAGCTTCTCGGTAGAAGCATCGGTAACAAGCACATGAGGCAGTACAAGATAATCGTAACTGCACTTACCGCAGCCTATCTTGCCGTCCTTAACAAAGCCATGCTCTGCAAGCAGAGTTTCATCAAGCAGATGATAGGCAACTCCTGCGCCCGAAAGCAATTTGCAATCGTTCAAAAATGCGTCATCAATATGGCGGACAGAATCCTCTTCGTATCTCTTATACTCAAAATACGCACTGCGAATAGGATGAAGCATTGCTACGTTTATCTGCTCACGTCCGTTCGAGATCATATAACCAAGACGGGTGAAATAGTTGTTGAAATCAGCAAACTCGCGCTCTATCCACGGATTGACGTTTGAGAAATGAGACGGATAGTCCTTTTTGCGCTGACCGTATTCCGACACAGGAACCAAGTGATGGCATATAGTGCTCACGCCGCCGCCGCATTGGAAATCGGCAATGGTCTTAAGATCCTTGGGAGATATCTGCCAGCCACAGCAGGCAAAGGTCTCGGTAAGGGTCTGCTTTTTGCCGAACTGTGCCGCAACGCTTGCAAGCTGACGCGCAGGAATCTCATTATTTGTTTCTTTTCCGAGCCAATCAATACCCGGCATGTGCATATATGCATAAAACGGCATTATACCTGCACAGCAAAGCATCTGTCCCGAAATGGAGCTTTCCTCGATATAATGACCTGTAAACTCAACACCGTTTTCCTCGCACCATGCATATATCTGCTTTCCGAATGCCTCAAGCATAAGCGACTGCATAGCTTTCCAGTAGCGGTATCTGAATTTAAGGTAGCCATCCTTTTCAACAAACAAAAGACCAAGCTCATCAAGCAGATCTATACCGTACTCACGCTCAAAATAATCGAACATTACGTTGGTAAAGGGCGTATTCCAACGCTGATACTGCGGCTCATCGGTAAAGAAGCCTTTGATCTGCTTTGAGAAATTCTCGCCAAACTGCTCTTTGTACGCCTTGTGAGTAAGGTCGATAAACTTTTTTACGACCTCGGCATTAAGAATATCGGCTGTAGACACAGCAATGTTAATATATATATTAAGATAATCCTTACCATTCTCGCCCTCATTTACGCGAACAAGCTTATCCCCCGATATATCATAGCTTGCCGTAGCATCGGCATCGAATGCGCCGATATTATGAAGTATGTAGCAATCACGGTTATTAGGATCTTCCAAAAGCTTACCGCCTGCAAATCCGCTCGGCCAACCGTTTTCATCATACGCCCAAGCATTCATTCCGATATCTTCGGCATGCTCGCCGCATTTTTTAATAGCATCCATCCATTCCTCGGATAAATATTCAGTCTTAAGACCGCCGCGCGCGTGCATAAAAAATCCGCCGATATTGTTTTCCTTCATCCAATCTATCTGTCTACAAAGCTTTTCAGGATCCAATTTATCATTCCATGACCAGAACGGAATGGGTTGCCAATCGGTAAGATCCTGCGAAAAGCTCTTTTTAATGTCAGTTAAATCAATACCCATAATGACCCCCGATAAAATTATTCATACTAAATTATATACCATATTATAGCATAATTCAAGAGCAAAACACCACAAATTAAAAAATCTTTTAAAGTAATACTTGACAAGTTTTTGGGGTTGTGTTATCATACAACTGTACTATCTGTATTAGTACAGTTAAAAACGGAGGTGTTGTATGCTTCAGTTGGATTTTAAAAGCGGCGTTCCGATCTGTGATCAGATAGTTAACGGTTTTATAAGACTCAAGGCGCTTGGTGTGCTTAAAGGCGGCGATCAGTTGCCGTCGGTAAGGGCGCTTGCTTCGCGGCTTGCGGTCAACCCGAATACCGTCCAAAAAGCTTATGCCATGCTTGAAAGCAGCGGTATAATATATTCGGTAAAGGGTAAGGGTTCATTTTTATCCGATGACGATCAGGCGCACAACGCAGTAAAGCAAAGCGCAATAAATGCGTTTCGTTCTGCAGTTCTTGCGGCAAGAGAATTAGGTCTCGAGCCTACAGAGTTAAAAAACATCATCGATGAAGTATCTAAGGAAGGCGGTAAAGCCAATGATTAAGGCACATGAGCTGACAAAAATTTTCGGAACCAAGCCGGCACTTGATAAAGTAAGCTTTGATATAGCCGATGGCTCGGTATTCGGTCTCATAGGCTCCAACGGCTCGGGTAAATCCACTTTATTGCGACTTATCTCGGGCATATATCTCCCCGACGGCGGCAGTATCTGTATAGACGGAGCCGCCACGTTTGACAATCCTGTTTTAAAGTCGCAGATAGCATTTTTAGGTGATACGCCCTATTTCCTCGCTCAAAGCGACCTTTCGGAAATGACAAGCTTTTACAGAAGTCTTTATCCTAATTTCAGCAAGGACGTTTTTGAGCACATGCTCAAGATATTTCCGCTCGACCGCAAGGCTCGAATCTCCTCAATGTCAAAGGGTATGCAAAGGCAGGCGGCTTTAATACTCGCCATCTCCTCATGCCCTAAATATCTGCTTATGGATGAAGCCTTTGACGGACTCGATGTAGTTATGCGAAGAGTTCTCGGCAACATTCTGCTCGAGGGTGTTGAACAGCAAGGACTTACTACCGTTATCGCCTCGCACAATCTGCGCGAGCTTGAGGACTTAAGTGACCACGTGGGTCTTTTACATGAGGGCAAGGTACTTTTCAATGACCGAATGGATAGTCTGCGCGGTACTCTGCATAAGGTGCAGGCGGTATTTGAGCGCACTCCCGACGTTTCGGTATTTAAAGAGCTGAACGTTATAAAAACCGAACGCACAGGCTCACTTGTACAAATGATAATACGCGGAAAAGAAGACGAAATAATGACCTTTATCCGCTCACTTGATCCCATTTTCTGCGAATGTATAGAGCCAACGCTTGAAGAAATGTTTATCTATGAATTGGAGGTGACAGGCTATGACGTTAAAAACATCCTGCAATAAGCTTGATCCCGCGCTTAAGCTTTTCCTTTTTACCTTGCGTAAAAATTGGGGCTTGCTTGTGCTTATATGCATACTCGCCGCTTTGTTCTGCCCCGGTTATCTGCTTACGAGCGTAACAAGTCAGATAGAGGACTTCGGCTCAAATATAGATTATTCTGTAAACTACAATGAGATAATGCCTGTTATCGCGGCAATAACCTCGGTTGCCACATCTCTTGCGGCAATATTCATGAATTTCATAAATTTCTCGTATTTATACACAAAAAAATCGAGTGATGTATTTCACGCTCTGCCGCTCACACGCTGTGAATTGCTTTTCTCCCGCTTCTTTGCAGGCTACGTATTTTCGGTCATTCCCATGATACTGATCTATGGCTCGGCGGCACTTATCGGTCTTATGCCCCGAGTTGAGGGCGACCTCGGCTTTCTCGGTATTGCCTTTTGCTATAATCTATGCATAACCCTTTTCAGTTCAGCCATATCAATGATATTTATTATCAGTGCCGGAACAGCGCTTGACATGGTGCTATCGCTCGGAAGCTACGGCTTCGGTTCGATACTTATGGGCGCTATAGTGCTCACCATGTGCGACGAGGTACTTGTAGGCTACGGTAACGACAATATCCGCGATGTACTGTCTGTACTGTCTCCCTTTATTTACTGCGGATATTCACTGCTTGATTTCTGCGAGTCCATCCCCGAATTCAAGCCTCGGTATCTTGGATTTTTTGCAGTTTCCCTGCTTTTAAGCGTGGCAATAATGGCACTTTGTGCATGGCTGTATAAAAGAAGAAAAGCCGAAAAGGCAGGCGACAGCTACGCATACCGTTTTGTCTACGTTATATGCGGCATCATACTTTCCTTTATCGGTGCTTTCGGATTGGGCATTATATTCGGAGAAGGCAACTTCGGCTCTATCCCCTACTTCATTTTTGCGCTTGCAGGCTCACTTATTACCGCCGTTATTTTCGGAGCGGTAAGCTACCGCGGCTTCAAGACGGTCAAAAGCTCGCTTTTAATAGGTGCGACTTCGTTTGCAGGTATGATAATGCTCACCGTTA
>JAFPCJ010000004.1 GCA_017423885.1 Clostridia bacterium
CGGTCTTCCTTCTCCCCAAGGAGACTCCCATGACGGCTCACCCGGCTTTGCACCCTTCCAAAGGCAGAAGTCCATAGCATCCTCTTTAATATCGGCAACGTCTATTCTCGCACCTGCCTCGAGATCCTCAAGCGGCTGATGAGACAATTTTCCATATTCGTCAAACTTCTTTGCACGGAAGTACACATCGCCTGCCGAGGCATAGGCAAAGCCTTTTTCTACAAGCTCGGAAATAATACGGATTATTTCATCAATATTTTCGGTGGCACGCGGGTGAACGGTAGCCTCACGGATATTCATGCCCTTGGCATCCACCCAGAACTCCTCAATATAACGCGCCGCGACCTCGGGAACGGTTATTCCCTCTTCGTTTGCCTTTTTTATAAGCTTATCATCAATATCGGTAAAATTCTGCACAAATTCTACCTTATATCCGCGCCACTCAAGATAACGACGCAAAACATCAAAAACGCAAAGCGGTCTTGCGTTTCCGATATGAATATAGTTATAAACAGTAGGACCGCAGGCGTATATTTTTGCCACGCCCGGAACTATTGTCTTAAATTCATCCTTTTGTCTTGTAAGGGTATTGAAAATTCTCATTTTTTATTCTCCTTTGATTGAAGCAAGTGCCTTTTCGAGATCTGCTATTTTTTCTTCCAGACGGTCAAATTCCTGCTGAACAGGATCGGGAATGTGTATCTGATCAAGCGGCTGACGCACTCTCTCGCCGTTTTGTCTCACGACCTTTGCAGGAATGCCGACCACCGTTGAATTAGGCGGTACCTCCTCGAGTACCACCGCACCCGCCGCCACGCGCGAATTATCTCCTATCTTGAACGGACCCAAGACCTTGGCGCCCGCGCTTATCATAACATTATTTCCGATAGTAGGATGTCTTTTCCCTACATCCTTTCCCGTACCGCCGAGCGTTACGCCCTGATATATCAAAACGTCATCGCCTATTTCGGCAGTCTCACCTATTACTATGCCCGTACCGTGGTCAATAACAAGTCTCCTGCCGATGGTAGCACCGGGGTGTATCTCAATGCCTGTTTTTCTTGCGGCGCGTTGCGATACATAGCGCGCAAGAAAATGCAGACCGTGGGTATAGTAAAAATGTGCTCTGCGATGCATCCGTATAGCCTTAACACCGGGATACAGCAACCATATCTCCAAAAAGCTCCGTGCCGCAGGGTCGCGGTCCTTAACCGCCTTGATATCCTCTCTTAATCTCTTAAACAAACGGTATCACCAACTTATCCTGATACTTTATTTATTGGGATCGATGCAGTCCTTACAGCCCATAAGATATATCAGTCCCGAAATAATACAGAGAACTGCGGATATCCAGAACAGAACGATTATAATGACATTAAATACATTTGCAAGGCTTGCCATTCCGAAATCCCCTATAAGAACATATGCAAAAAGCGCCAAAACGATACCGACCATCTGCGATACGGTCTTAAGCTTTCCCCAAATGTTAGCCGCTACTACCTTACCGCCCGAAGAAACGGTAACAAGGCGGAGCGAGGAGACCATAAACTCTCTGAAAAGCACAATAAACACAATGGCTACCATGTGCCAAGCGTATACTGTATCCTTCAATACGAAAATAAAGCCA
>JAFPCJ010000040.1 GCA_017423885.1 Clostridia bacterium
ATACTTGAAATTCATATTGGTTTCTGTTGAAAAAAGCACCGCGTTATGCTATACTTATAACAACAGTTAAATAAAAAAGGAACTATATATGACAAAATTTATTTTAGTGCGCCACGGACAAAGTGATGCTAATGCAAACGGATATTTAGTTGGCATAAAGGAAGCACCCCTTTCCCCTAAAGGCGAAAAGCAAGCCAAGGCGGTTAGCGAATATATTTTAAAAACATACAAGAAGCAGAAACATTAACGTTTCCAAGTGAGCGTATCTTCGATTTTACCTCTGCAAGCGTTTTCTTGGCTTCGGCGGCATTTTCTATCTCAATGCCCATTGCCTCGGCATCACTGCGGGTCATCTGATATTCGTCAAAAAGCTGACGTATAACGTCATCGTATTCCTTAAGCATTATCTCCTTGCGCTCAGTAAGACGCGCAAGCTCTCCGCCTATGCGTTCACGCTCACTCGTCTGCTCACGCTCACCGCTTCGAAGCTGTATGCCTGCTTTTTCGGTCTCATTACGGCTTGAAATAAGCGCTTCGATCTGCTTTTCGCTCTTTTCAATGCTTTCGCGAAGCTCATCAATACTTTCATTGATATCGGCTATTTCTTTTTCACATTGAGTATTTCTGAAAAGAATTGCCGCAATCTCGGCTTCTATCTGCGAAAGTCTTACCGCGCGAGAGCCTATAGAGCCTTCAAGCGTTGTGACCTCATTGACAAGTCTTTCTATATCCTTGCCGTTTTCGATGCGTTGCAGTTTAAGCTCGGTAAGTGCAGAGGTCATGCTTTCACGCTTTGAAGCCATTGAATCGCGTCCGCCTGTGAGAGCATCGATATCAGACTGAATGGCGTTCTTTTGTCCGTCAAGCACTTCTATCCGAGAAGCGGCGGCAGCCGCCGTTTGCATTAATTTTTCGGTCTTCTTGCCGGCATCGGTTTTTTCGTTTTCAAGCTCTGCTATAGCCGAATCGTGGCTTTGAATAAGCTCGTCAAGCCTTTTCAGTTCGGCAAGTGTGCGTATCTTGTCCTCGTTAGCGGTAGTAAGATCGGCTTTAACAGCAGCAATATCAGCATCTATGGCAGAAAGCTTTTCGGTAACCTCGGTCAACTGCGCGGAAAGCTCTTTTTCCTTTTCCGAAAGCTTTTTGACCTCACCCTCAAGGCGGCCTATATCAGCGCTTCGGCTAAGTAGTCCTGCCTGCTTTACAAGTGAGCCGCCGGTAAGCGAGCCGCCGGGGTTTATGACCTGACCGTCAAGCGAGACTACCTTTACACGGTAGTTATACTTCTTTGCAAGGGTAACAGCGCTGTCTATATCCTCTGTTACCACAGTACCCGCAAGCAAAGAGCGGACTATCTCGGTATATTTTGCATCAGTAGACACAAGATCTGCGGCTATTCCTACAAAACCGTAAATATCATCAAAATCTTCCTTGAATTCACGTGAAACTATCGAAGAAACGGGAAGAAACGTAGCACGACCTGCATTATTGGTCTTAAGATACTGTATAGCGCGCTTGGCGTCCGCCTCGGTCTCAACTACGATGTTCTGAATATTGTTTCCGAGCGCTGTCTCGATAGCAACGGTATACTTCTTTTCAACCTTTATAAGCTTTGAAACCGTACCGCATACTCCGCGCATGGTTCCCTTTTCCGATTCCTGCATAACCTTTTTAACGGCATTAGAGAATCCCTCCATGCTGTTTTCAAGCTCGGTAAGAATCTGTATTCTACGCTTTTTGGCTTCAATATCAAGGCGCGTTTCATCGAATTGAGAACGAAGTGTTGCAAGTGTCTCCTCGCGGTTTTTTCTTCGAAGCTCATAGCCGCTCAACGAATTTTTATAAGAATCAATATTTTCCTCGGTTGCATTAAGCAGTGCTTTAGTTTCACCGAATTCAGACCGAAGCTGCTTGGTCTCATTTTTATTTTGCTCGATAAGACTGTCAACAATACCGCTTCTTGCCTTTATTTCTTCAAGGGCGGTATTGGAAGTCATCATCTCAACTCTGCAATCGGCACTTTCTGCCGATATCTGATTAAGCGCCTTTACCTGATCCTCTATCTTGCGGGAGATAGACTCGCTATCGGATATAAGTCCCGAAAGGTCGCTTTCAAGCAGGGTGATCTTTTCGGAAAGCTCGGTATCAAGCTTGTTTTTTTCTTCAACTGTTGTTTTTCTTTGCTCGATCTCCTCATAAGCCGCCGCATCGGAGCTTCCAAGCCCCTCACTTTCAGCTTTCAGGCGGTTGACCGATTCATTGTTGTGACCTATATCGTTTTCAATAACGCTGATAGAGCCGCCAAGCTTTACTATTTCTTCATTAAATGCGGCAATATTTGCGCGTTCGTTTTCTATTTCGGTGGTAAGTCTTGCAAATTCAGCGGAATTTTGCTCGGTAAGCGAATCAAAATCACTTAAAGCATCGTCTATCTCGCGATAGCGAAGCTGGGCCGCGGCAATCTTGCTCTCCTGCGCTCGCAAGGCATCCTTCGAGGTGCTCAAAGTGTAAAGCCAAAGACCTATCTCAAGCTTTTTCTTTTCGTCCGCAAGGCTTAAAAACTTCTCGGCTTTTCGGCTCTGCTCCGCCAAAGGACCGACGCGCGCTTCAAGCTCATCCATAATATCCTTAAGACGCAAAAGATTTTCCTCTGCCGCCTTTAATTTGCGTTCGGCATCCTCTTTGCGGTATCTGTATTTTGAAATTCCTGCGGCTTCCTCAAAAATATCGCGGCGCTCATCCGAACGTGAGCGGATAATACTGTCTATCCTGCCCTGACCTATCATGGAATAGCCGTCTCTGCCAAGACCTGTATCCATAAACAGCTCATGCACGTCACGCAAGCGCACCGATACATTGTTTATAAGATATTCGCTTTCATGCGAGCGGTAGTATCTGCGCGTTACCGAGACCGTATCATTATCAAAATTCAGCGAACGGTCGGAATTATCAATATTCAAGGTGACCTCGCAGTAACCGTGGGGACGGCGGCTTTCAGTACCGCTGAAAATAACATCCTCCATGGATTGACCGCGCAGGCTTTTGGTAGACTGTTCTCCGAGCACCCAGCGAACGGCATCCGAATATTACTTTTTCCACTACCGTTAGGTCCGACAACGGCAGTTATGCCGCGACCGAACTTGAGTGTTGTTTTATCGGCAAAGGACTTAAAGCCCTGCACCTGAATGGAGCTTAACAGCATTCTTTAATCTATCCTTTCTGTTCGCAGTTGAGCTATCTCGAGTTCGGGGTCAGCGACGACCTTACAGTTATATCCGATCTCGGCAAGCTTTGTTAGATTTATCCTTTTTTGTCCCGTCATTTTCGAAACGGCTGACGGATGGACGTATATCTTATAATTTCCCTCTTTTTCAAGCAAAGAGAGCGCCTTTTTGAAAAATCTCTGTGAGCTGCAAAGCTCGCTGAAGGCAGGATGCCAAGGTCCTGCAACGAAGGAATTTTCCTCAATGGAATGTAATCCTACTCGGATGACTCTGATGCCGGCTTGCTCAAACATATCGGTCAGAACAGCCGCAAGAGCAACCGCCTCTTCAAGCGTTTGCGGACGGTATTTTTCGTCATAGTAAAGGGCGGCAAGGTCGGTTTTTTGAAGCACGATGGTAGGATATATTCTGACGGTATCGGGAGCAATCTCGATTATCTTTTTGGCAGTTTTTATCGCCGTTTCATCATCATCGCAGTAAAGTCCTGTCATCATCTGAAGTCCCAATTCAAAGCCGTGACGCTTGATACGCGCAGAAGCCGTCTCAACATCCTTCGCGGTATGACCTCGGTTATTAAGCAACAGTACCATATCGTCGAGACTTTGAGCGCCTAATTCAATGGCGGTAACATGATGCTGCTTTAAAATTTCAAGTATCTCATCGTCTACAGAATCGGGACGCGTTGAAATTCTTATACCCTTGACAACTCCGTTTTCAACAAAGGTGCACGCAGTTTCAAGCAAATGAAGCATATACGTGCGGTTGATAGCCGTAAAGCTTCCGCCGAAAAAGGCAATTTCGGTGTTCTCGGGGTCATAATTTGCAGATGTGACCGCCGCTCTTACGGCATCTATAACATCCTTGGGTCTCGGGGCTATGTGTCTGCCTGTGATCGAACGCTGATCGCAAAAGCTGCAACGGTTAGGGCAACCTACATGAGGAACAAAAATTGAGATATTTGCGTGTTTCAAGCTCATATCTGTTCGCCCATAAGCTCAAGCGCCTGCTTTGCAGCCATTTGCTCTGCTTTTTTCTTGTTTTTTCCCGTACCTACGCCTATAACGTTGGAATTAAGTCTTACCTCTACAGTAAAAAGCTTATTATGGTCAGGACCGCTCTCATCGGTAAGATAATAGGATACACTCTCCTCGGGATTGCGTTGGATTATCTCCTGCAAAGCAGTTTTATAATCCTTGAACACTTCATCCTCGGTGTGACCGAGCTCCTCGGTTATAAATTTAAGCGCATAGTTTTTTGCAGGCTCGTAGCCACCGTCAAGATAAATTGCCGCCAATACTGCTTCAAAAGCATCTGCAAGAATGGAATCACGCTGTCTTCCGCCGCCTTTGTCCTCGCCTTTGCCGAGCAACAAATGCTCACCGATACCAAGCTTTCGGGAAAACTCGCAAAGTGATTTTTCGCAGACGAGCGAGGCGCGAAGTCTCGTAAGCTCGCCCTCGGGAAGATTTTTAAATTTTCTGTATATATAATCGGACACTATTATCGAAAGCACCGAGTCTCCGAGAAATTCAAGACGCTCATTTGAGGTATGCCCCATTCTTACCTCGTTTGCATACGAAGAATGGGTAAGTGCGTTTTCAAGAAGCGCCTTGTTTTTAAATATATAGCCTAAGCTTTC
>JAFPCJ010000041.1 GCA_017423885.1 Clostridia bacterium
GGCAGGTTTTGCATACCGTCAAACATACGGCAACGCATCTTGCTCAAAAAGCCCTGTGTTATGATAGCCATAAGCTGTGTCTGAAGCGTTATAAAGGTGATAGAAAGCACATAGAGTATTATCAGCACTATGACCTTGGGCAATATCTGCTCCTTTGCTATCTCCCAACTAAAAATTCCTTTTTCAAGGCAATCAGCAATAACAGCAAAGACCTTTTGCGTAAAAATAGCGGGTATCGCCGATACGATTGAGGAAAAGATTATACAAAACAAGGCTATCGGCAACAGCTTCGGATACGATGCTATCAACAGCTTTATTACTCTTACCAGTACCTTTACGTCTATCTTGCGCGGAGGAGGACCCTGCTTTACGGGCGGTGCATTCTTATTTTGTTTATTCATTTTCTCCACCCCCATTGGTCTGCTGTTCGTATACCTCACGGTATATCTCACTGCTTGAAAGCAACTGCTCATGTGTTCCTACTGCGCTTATCCTTCCGCCGTCCATAACGATTATCATGTCAGCATCCTGAACAGAGGCAACGCGCTGGGCAATGATTATCTTGGTAGTCTCGGGGATATAGGTCTTGAAGCCTGCGCGGATAAAGGCATCTGTCTTGGTATCTACCGCACTGGTTGAATCATCAAGTATAAGTATTTTAGGCTTTTTAAGCAAGGCTCTTGCAATGCAAAGTCTCTGCTTCTGACCGCCCGATACGTTAGTACCTCCCTGTTCGATATGGCTGTCATAGCCCATATCAAAGGAGCGCACAAATTCGTCTGCCTGAGCGAGCACGCAAGCCTCGGTTATCTCCTCATCGGTTGCATTTTCATTTCCCCAGCGCAAATTTTCCTTTATGGTTCCGGCAAACAGCTCGTTTTTCTGCAATACCATAGCAACCGACGAGCGCAATACATCAAGGTCATATTCCCTTACATCAATACCGCCGACCGAAACCGCTCCTTCGGTTGTATCATAAAGTCTCGGAATGAGCTGAACAAGTGAGGATTTACTCGAGCCCGTACCGCCTATAATACCTACGGTAGCGCCCGACGGAATATGAAGCTCGATATCGGCAAGCGCATAAAGCTTACTTTCACTCGAATACTTAAAGCTGACGTTCTTGAAGTCGATAGAGCCGTCCTTCACCTCGGTAACGGCATTCTCGGGGTTTGTAAGCGAGGGCGCCTCATCAAGCACCTCAACTATACGCTTCATAGATTCTCCCGACATCGTCAGCATAACATAAATCATGGAAAGCATCATAAGCTGAATAAGTATCTGCATTCCGTATGTAAGCATCGCCGACATTTCACCTACGTTAATTACGTTTCCGCCAGATGAAATTGCAAGTCTTGAACCTACAAACATTACGAATACCATATTGAAATATACGCAAAACTGCATCAAAGGTGTGTTTAATGCAACAATACGCTCTGCTTTTGTAAAATCATCTCTGATATTGTCCGATGCTTTACCGAATTTTTCTTTTTCGTATTCCTGTCTGGAAAATCCC
>JAFPCJ010000042.1 GCA_017423885.1 Clostridia bacterium
ATATAACCACAATAGATGCAATTCCGCAGGAGTGTCCCTCCTGCGGAAGAGGAGATTACCGTAGTCCCGCAGTAATAATAGAAAACGAGGATGGAAGAACGGTAAGCGAATTTAAATATTTGCATTTCAAGCATTATTCGGGTGTGCCCGTTATTGAAGGTCTTCCTCAGCTCGATAAAAATACCGATGATGTTGAAACCTTGGAGCTTGTTTTAAAGGATACCATATCGGGTGTGAGTGTTCATCTTTATTACAGCGTTTTTGAGGAAAGCGACATTATCGCAAGACATATGCGTATAAATAATTGCTCAGGCAAAGCAGTCACGGTGCGCCGTGCGATGAGTGCCTCCTTTGATTTAGAGGAAAAAGGCTTTGAAATGATATCTCTTGCGGGAAGATGGGCATGCGAGCGCTCGGTTGAGCGTCTGCCGCTTAGAAACGGCAAAACAATTATTTCGAGTAGCCGAGGCGCCACGGGTCACAATCTTTCACCCTTTGCGGCGCTTGCACGAAATAATACCGATGAGGATCACGGTGAGGTCTATGCAATGACCTTGGTTTACAGCGGAAGCTTTGAGTTCGGTGCAGATGTCGGTCAGTTCGGTTCAACAAGATTTTTTGCCGGTATAGATGGCGAAAGCTTTTCGTGGAAACTTCAAAATGAAGAGGAGTTTGTCACACCACAGGCGTTACTTACATATAGCGCAGAGGGCCTCGGCAAAATGTCGCACAATTTCCATAATGCTTGCAGAGGACATCTCGGTGTATGTTCACAGAATAAAAAGCACCCTGTTTTGCTTAATCTTTGGGAGGCATTTTATTTCGATGTCACCGAGGAAGCGGTTATAAAATCTATAAGAGCCATTAGGGGTACGGGAATAGATACCGTTGTTCTTGATGACGGATGGTTTGGCAAGAGAGTAAATGATGAAAGTTCACTCGGAGACTGGTTTATAAACAAGGATAAATTCCCCGGTGGCTTTGAAGCTATTATTTCGGAATGTCGCTCAAGCGGTCTTAAATTCGGGCTTTGGTTTGAACCCGAGATGATAAGCGAGGATAGCGAGCTTTACAGAAAGCACCCTGATTGGTGCATAAAGATAGACGGTATAACCCCCGTGAAAAGCCGAAACGAGCTTGTGCTTGATATGAGCCGTCCCGAGGTTGTTGATGCTTTATATAAGCAGATTTCACGGCTTATAAGGGAAAACGGTATTTCTTATATAAAATGGGATATGAACCGAAATATTACCGATTGCGGTTCGGTAACGCTTGAGCCTGACAGGCAGGGCGAGCACTCGCATCGATATATTTTAGGTGTTTATTCACTAATGGAACGACTCACCAAAAAGTTTCCTAATGTATTTTTCGAGGGCTGTGCAGGTGGCGGCGGAAGATTTGATTTCGGTATACTTTACTATATGCCGCAGATATGGGCAAGCGATAATTCGGACGCCATAGCCCGCCTTAAGATTCAGTATGGCACAAGTATGGTATTCCCGCCTGAAACTATGTCGGCGCATATTTCGGATTGCCCCAATCATCAGACGGGCAGAATTACCCCTATAAGCACAAGGGGAAATGTGGCGCAGCTTTTCAGCTTCGGCTATGAGTTTGACCCGAGTAAGCTTACCTTGGATCAGAGAAGAAATATCTCGGATGAAATAGCAAGGCATCGCGCGTATGAGGGTTGGATTGGTA